>CAYUTF010000005.1:0-73508 GCA_964447495.1 uncultured archaeon | reverse complement strand
GATTTGTTATATTTACCTTAATAATCGATTACATCAAAAAAATCGAATTTCGAAATCCACGAAAGTTTTCGATCCTCATTCCCTTTCTCTTATTATTTTATATTAGTATTATTTTGATGTGGGGACTCACATGGATCCTAGGACCTATGTATGGTGCCATAACTGCAATAACCTATTTTCTCCAGCTTTATGGTGCTTATTATGCGGGAAAGCATGGAGTAGGGTAAAAAAGAGTATAACAGAAAAGTATGAAAAAAAAATTATATTATTAATGGTTCAATTTTTTTTATCTTTTTAGTTTTCTTAACTTTTGGATTTTTAATTAAGTGTCCTTTTATTATTACTTTGGATACTTCTCCTAAATATTCAATTCTTTCTAAAGGATTCCCCGGCACGACAATTAGATCTGCAAATTTTCCAACCTCAATACTACCAGTAACGTCGTCTATACCTAGGTTTTCCGCATTCCCTTTGGTGGCAATATATATTGCTTCTTTTTCCTTCATATCAGTATATTTAAGATAATACATTAATTCTTTCCATAGTTCATAATGAAATGAATATGGTACTGAAGCATCTGTACCACACGAGATCCTTAAATTTTCTTTATATGCTTTCTGTAAAGCTGAGATCATTCCTTTTTCAATTATAATAGCGTTCTCAAAGCTTTCCTGAGTAATTTTTGTCTCATCCTTCGGCAATACGGCCATACCCATTCCAGCAGAGACTGTGGGGACAATTACTGTATATCCTCTTAAAGATTTGGGATTATGTTTAATTAACGGTACTAACTCATCAGGAATTTCAGCAGCATGTTCTATACTATCAACTCCACCACGTAAAGCTTCTCTTATCCCTTCCGTAGATTCACAATGCGTCGCGATTAATAAACCACCTCTATGTGCTTCAAAACAAGCAGTCTCTATTTCTTCGATTGTCATCTGGGGACGTCCTGCTTCTCCAACTTTTCGAGCATCCATAACCCCGCCAGTAGAAAGAATTTTAATATGATCGACTCTCATCCGTAGATTTTGTCTTACTGCCTTTCTAATTTCAGTTATAGAATCTGCTACGTACGCCATAGCCCATCCATGCCCACCAGTAATACAAATTCCTTTACCAGCACATAATAATCTAGGACCAATGATTTTTCCTTTATTTATCTGATCTCGCAATTTTAAGTCAATATACAATGGATCTGACATTGATCTTAGGGTTGTTACGCCAGCATTCAAGGCATTTAGCGCATTTTTTTTCATAAGTTTCATTAAAATGATTTTTCCTATTGGTGTTGCGAGAAACTTTACTAAACGCATCATGTTTTTATCGCTTAATTTCATCAATTTCGTTGGTTTTCCACTTCCAGTTAAATGGCAGTGGGCATTAATTAAACCTGGAAGTACATAGCACCCATTTAAATCTACTTTTTGATAACCATCTGGGATATTAAGTTCACTTGCATTAGCAACTCCTACTATTAATCCTGCTTCTTTACCTTTCTCAACAATATTCTTAACCAAGATTACTCCATCCTCAATTAATCGACTATCTTTATTTCCATCAATTATATTGCAATTAATTAATGCTAAATCTTTCTTTGGCTCTTTTTTTCTATATTTTAATCCAGCTATCCATGAAATGATAAGATACATTATGAAAATGTTAACAAGGCTCCCCATAATAGAAACTATCCAAAACCATGTAATTGACATCCAACTTGAATTCAAGTGAGCAAAGTTTAAGGTAAAGTCATACATTCCGATTCCAAAAATATCCAAAACATCTAAAATGCCTAATGGAATTCCGACAAATGGAATTAACCAAGGTATTACGTTCAATAATCCTACAACAATATAAGATAGCATTCCAATAATCCCTTCTATTGTACCATAAGTAATCCATGCTAAGAGTGAAATAAAAACGGTGATTATAAAAAGAACTAGGAGTGTTGTTGTTAAGAAACTTGAAGATTTTTTTTCTTCATTCAAAATTTACCATCCTTTTTAGAGAAATATTCTTAATGATATTTTATAATTTAAAATATTAATGTTGTTAATATTTCATCGATATGATTCATAAATAAATCTTATTTTATTCTTTCAATAACTTTTAAGTTATTGTAATTTATTTTTAAAAATTATTTAAAGTATAAACGAAATTTATTCCATTCCCAATAATTGTATAATCAAGTTAGCCATAGAATAAGGATCAAGGCTTTTATCCATAACTAGTTTGATATAATCCTCAATAAGCGAATTAGTACTTAGGAGTTTTTCTACCTTTTTGGTCAGCTTATATTTTAAGATCTGAAAAGTTTCGTTTTTAATTCGATTTATTTTATAAATAGCTATGATTCCAGACGAACTTAAGAAGTTTTTATGTTTTTCAATAATACCAAGAAGCTCCTCAAAGTTTTCTCCTGTTTTAGAATTTACTTTAACTATTTCAGGTGTCCATTGTTTAATCTTTGCAAAATTAGTTTCTGTCTTTTCTTCGCTATACTTAAAATTCATTCCTAATTCTAACATCTGTGTGATATCAGCAACTTTCTTATCTGCCCCAACTAAATCCATTTTATTAATGACAAAGATATCGGTAATTTCCATTATACCCGCTTTTATTGCTTGGATATCATCGCCTAATCCAGGAACTAATAGAACTACAACAGTGTGAGCTGATTTAAAGATATCTACTTCTGATTGGCCAACTCCCACTGTCTCAACAATAATAATATCACATCCATATGCATCTAAAATTTTAATAGTATCCTCAGTGGCTCTTGCTAAACCTCCAAGTTGCATCCGATTTGCCATACTTCTAATAAAAACATTATCCAAGGAGAAATTTTCCTTCATACGAATACGGTCCCCTAACAAAGCGCCTCCCGACAACGGACTAGTTGGATCTACGCATATAATACCAATCTTCTTTCCTTGAGTTATCAATCTTTTAGTAAGCGTGGATATAAAAGTACTCTTACCACTCCCCGGAGCTCCTGTAATACCTAATATATATGCATTTCCCGTATATTTATAGATTGAGTTAATGATTTTCTCTGCTGCTTGGATATCATTCTCTACTAACGTAATAAGTCGGGCAGCAGCCCTAGTATCGCCATCAATTAACTTATCTATGAGGTTAGAAAAATCCATTGTGAAATTATCTTTTTAGATTGTTTTTAACGAATTCCACTATTTCCTTAAGCTCTGTGCCAGGTCCATAGAATCCCTGCAATCCATGCTTTTTCAAAAGTGGCTTATCCTCGTCGGGAATTATTCCACCGACTCCTACTAAAACATCATCGATTCCATTTGCCTTTAATTTTTCCATGATAACGGGACATAAAGCATTATGAGCGCCTGATAACATACTCAGCATAACAGCATCAGGATCTTCTTGAATGATGGTATTTACAATATCATCAGGAGTTTGATGAATTCCCGTGTAAATAACTTCCATTCCCGCATCTCTTAACGCTCGAGCGAGAACTTTTGCACCTCTATCATGGCCATCAAGTCCAGGCTTAGTCACTAAAACTTTTATCTTTCTACTTTCACTCATTACTATTAACCTCTTAAAATACTGAATCTTCTATATATGTTCCAAATACCTCTTTGAGTGTGGATATTATTTCTCCAATTGAGGCATATTCTCTAACTGCATTGATTATGAAAGGCATGAGATTTTCAGTTCCTTGAGCAATTTCTTTTAATTTTCTTAATGTGTCTTTTACCTTTTCTTCATTTCGTTTGTTTTTTACATTATGTAAGAGTTTTACTTGCTCTTTAGCTACTTCTTCATCAATTTTAAGAAGGGGCGTAGAACATGGTTCTCTGAGTTGAAAATCATTTACTCCTACTATAATCCGTTCTCTCGCTTCAATATCTTTTTGATATTTATAGGAGGCATTCGCAATCTCTTTTTGAAAGAAATTTGCCTTTATAGCAGGAATAACGCCGCCAAATTGCTCAATTTTATCGAAGTAGGCTTCTGCTTCTTCTTCCATTTTGTTAGTAAGCCACTCAACATAATAAGAACCTGCTAAAGGATCGACAGTGTCCGCAACTCCTGATTCATGCGCAATAATTTGTTGGGTCCTGAGCGCAATCTTAACTGCCTTTTCGGTTGGAAGACAGAGCGCCTCATCAAAACTGTTTGTATGAAGGGATTGAGTACCTCCTAAAACAGCAGCTAATCCTTGCAATGTAACCCTTACGATATTATTCTCAGGCTCTTGGGCGGTAAGTGAGACTCCCGCAGTTTGGGTATGAAAGCGCAAGCGGAGAGATTCTGGTTGTTTTGCACCATATTTATTTTTCATCCTTTTTGCCCAAATCCGCCTTGCTGCGCGATATTTGCACACTTCTTCAAAGAAATTATTATGAGAATTAAAGAAAAAGGATAGCCTTGGAGCAAAATCATCAACATCAAGCCCTCTTTCCATTGCCGACTCAACATAAGCAAATCCGTCAGCTAACGTAAAAGCTAACTCTTGAACTGCAGTTGATCCTGCTTCTCGAATATGATATCCACTAATGCTGATGGTATACCATTGAGGTACATATTTTGTACAATACTCAATTGTATCAACGATTAATCTCATTGAAGGTTCGGGAGGGAATATCCAAGATTTTTGAGCAATATATTCCTTTAAAATATCATTTTGTATTGTACCTCTTAACTTATCAGGAGTATGACCTTGCTTTTCTGCTGCTACGATATACATTGCTAAAAGTATTGAAGCAGGGCCGTTAATTGTCATTGATGTTGAAATACGAGATAAATCGATTCCACTAAAAAGGGTTTCCATATCTTTTAAAGTATCAATTGAAACACCTTCTTTCCCTACTTCCCCAAGAGCTTTATCACTATCTGCTTCAAAACCATAGATTGTATGAAGGCTAAAAGCTACACTTAATCCTGTTTGTCCGTGTTCCAATAAAAATTTATATCTTTCATTAGTTTGCTGAGCAGTTCCAAAACCCGCAAATTGTCTCATAGTCCACAGGCGACCACGATACATATTTTTATAAGCACCACGTGTATAAGGATATTTTCCAGGCTCTCCTAAATCCATCGCATAATTAAAATCTTTAATATCTTCAGGAGAGTATAGCCTTTTAATATCAATATTCGAAAGATTTCGGAACTTTTCCTTTCTTTCCTCTTTTACTGGTTTTAAAGTCTTATTCTCATCTATTTCAGTCATGATAAAAATCAATTCCAATAAAAATTATGCTATAAATAAGAAATTAATATCTTAATTCTTCTAATTTTTGATAAGGATTTACATTTATTAATTTTTATCATTAAAACATAATTATTTTAAGCTTTCTTTTTTATTCTTAATTTTTACCGAGAAGCTAATTCAATCAATTTTGCTCGATGTTTTCTATAATAAACGATTGGAATATCCCCTTGAATCAATTTTTCGCCCATTTTTAGAGTTGTTTTAATAGGCTCTTGAGTAATAACTACCCGTCGATCTTGATGGAGTATCACAATGCTTGATCTAATACCAAACCAGTTGACTATGCTTTTCAATAAAGGAATTCGTATGAATTTTTGATAGAATCGCATGTAGAATTTGGTATGCTTTTCATCCACAGGGACGAAAGCAATGAAAATCCTAACTTTATCCCCTAAATAATTCTGCCATATATGAGGAAACTTAAATTGGAGATGGAATATCTTCATTGAATCTGTAAATTCTTCTGGTTTAAGTGGAGTAGTCTTTCCATCGTCTTTTTGATCATATACCCATATTAAGAACTCATTTTTATCCTCATTTGGTTCAACCAGTGGTCCGTGTATCAGAGTATGCTGACCACGCCCTATAGTCGTACGATGGACAAAAGGTAAATGTACAGCATCAAGCTGGTTTTCAATAGCTCGCGAATAATGTATAGGCCAGACTTCCGTATACGTTTTATATTTAAATTTTTTATCTATATCTTCGAAAAAGGGTAATGGAGGATATTCCTCAAGAGCTTCTCCCCACCAAATCCAGATGAAATCATGAGCTTCACGAGTAGGGAAAGATGTTACCTTGAATCGTTCTGGCACAGGATTATTTTTCCCATTAGCAGGAATAACTGTGCACTTACCTGTTCGATCATATTCAAGACCATGAAAAGGACATTGAATTGTTTCTCGATCATTACATATCTTCCCGATACTTAATGCAGCGCCTCGATGAGCGCATTTATCCCTTAAGCAAATAATATTGCCGTTTTTATCACGCCAAAAAACAAGCTTTTCTCCCAGACGTGATACTCCTACTGCATTTTTCTTAGGAACTTCTTTAGATTCGAGTACAGCATACCATTGATTAGGAATCATATTAATTATATCTAAGGATTACAGTTTTTAAGATTTCTCTTTATTGTTTATAAACGATATATTCCTAAGAATTATGCTCTCCCTCTTTTGCTTATTAACCTTTACATGGGCAAAGGATTTGTATCCTGCAGAGAGTAGGGGTCAATTCAGCGGGTATTGGAATCTTTTCTCTGGAACGATTCCTATGATCATTGTTCCACTTATTGGGGGCTGGATTGCTACACAATTCGGGGAATATAGTTTAATTGGTGATCAAATGGGATTTATTCCACCACCATTAATTTATTTTGCTACAGCTCTATTTGCATTAATAACATTCATTCCGCTCTTATTTGCAAAAGAATATAAACCTATTAAATTAGTTACGGAATAACCTTTATTCTAATTCTTAAAATTATTAAAAATATATTATGGAGGGAGAGCTTTCACCCGCTTCAACCATTTTTTGTATCAATAATTGTGATAATTCTTTTTTAATAGCAACATATTCTAAATCTTCAATCAGATTATGTTTTTCAAAAGGGTCATTTTCAAGATCATAAAGAAAATCATCCTTATAAACATCGCTTTTAGAATATAGGATTCCATCTTTTTTGGGGGCTTTTACGGAATATTTCCATTTCTTAGTTCTAATAGCACGTCCAACTTGAGTTTCGCTTATTTGAATAAAGATTTCTTGAGGCCAATTTTTATAAAGATTTTTATTTTTAATTAAATATTGTAAGGGTTTACCTTTCATGAATTTAGGAATATCAATGTCAGCCATTTTCATCAGAGTTGGTGGTAAATTTATTAAACTAACTAATTCCTCAATTATATCTCCTTCTTGAAAACCTATTCCTTTTATTACTAATGGAATACGAGAAGAATTATCATGACAAGACCTTTTATATTCCTGGTTTCTTGTTCTAAAATGACAGCCATGATCACTAGTAAAAATAATTGTAGTATTATCATATATTCCTAATTCTTTCAACTTTTTGATTAATCTTCCAAGATTCTTATCAATAGAATTACAACATCCAAGATAATCGGGAAAAAACTGTTGCCAATCTCCATCTACTGCTTTTAAATCACCAGGAATTTCATACGGTCTAAACTCTTGATTACTACCTATTGGTCCCTCAATAGCATTATGATCATTTTGCTGATGTGGCTCTAGATAAGATAAAAACAGGAAAAAAGGCTTTTCCATTTTTAAAGAATCTAAATATAGTAACGCAAAATTAGTTAAGCAATCTACTCTATAACCTTTAAAATCTTGCTTTTCACCATTTTTATCAAATAAGTGCCCTTCATATGCATGAGAAGTATATTCAAGTAGATCGGAAGCAAGCCAATAATCTTTATATCCCCCTCTAAGTTCATTTGGTATAGCAGTGGTTATATTGTTCATTTTTTTTAATCTAATCTCTTTAGATCTACCGATAGTACTAGCAAGATGCCATTTTCCGATATATGCTACTTCATAACCATGATTTGACAATGAATTTGCTATGTTCTGATCACTTTTCGGTAAAGCAATCCCATTCCTATAGCAACCTGTTTCTGTTGCATATTTTCCAGTTTGAAGGATAGATCTTGCTGGACCACAAACTGGTTGATTAGTAAAAGCGTGTTTAAAACAAATTCCTTCCTTAGCTAACTGATCAAGATTTGGAGTAACATCCAGTTTCTGCCCATAACAACCACACGTATCAAATCTTTGTTGATCGGTGAGTATAAAAAGAATATTTGGTCGATCCATCTATATATATAAAGTAATTTACTAAAATAAAATTTCTAATTTAATGAATTTTTTGTTCAAACTACTAAGTAAGCCTCATTTATAGCAGAGCAACCACCACACCGCACACAACCTGCTTTATTCTTTAAAGGATTGACTCCATATACCTTCATGAATTTAGCGGTTTTTAAATAAAGTTTGTGAAGGGCAGTTGTGTCTGTTGGAGGTAAATCTTTTAATCCAGGAATTGATCTCACAGGGGTTATAAATGGTATGACACCTATAGCAATTAATTTTTCCAACTTAGCCATTAAATCCTGATGAGGTTCCCCGAAACCAGTAAGTATAAAGGTTTCGACCTGATCTTTACCGAAAATTTCAACAGACTCTTTCCAATTTTTCTCAAAAGTAGAATAAGGGATATGATATTTACCAGGCGTGATTATTTTTCTCACCTTTTCATTTAAAGTTTCAATATGAATCCCGATAGTGTCAGCACCCGCACTTTTTAACATATATAAGTACTCTAAATCTTCTAACGGTTCAATTTGCACATGAAGAGGAAGAGTAGGATATACCTTTTTGATAGCCATTAATAACTCAATATATCTTTTGGCACCTTTATCATCACTCTCTTCAGTACCACTAGTCAATGTCATGTGAGCACATCTTCCCTCCTTTTTTGCAGCGCTAATTACTTCTAACATTTGTTGCGGAATTTTTTCCAATATGGTACTATTTTGAGCTAAACTAAGTTCAATCCCACAAAAGGCACATGCTTCTCCACACGCCCAATATTTGCATTTTTGATAAATTGTGCTTGCTAAACAATCAACACCATGAACTAATGCTATTTTTTTCATTTCAATTCCATCAGAAGTGACAAATTCAGGATTATAATATTGAGGTTCCTCAACTAATTTTAAATTACAAAAATATTCATTATTCTGATTATTGATCACTTGAAAAAAATCATTCTTTTTTTCACTGAGTACTAGATCAGTCTTTCTTTTATCATCCCATAATGCCACATTCACTAATGTATTATTTTCAAATAGAAAATAACGCCCCCCTAACGGTCCCGCGCCTCCTTTGCGCCCAAAATCTATATTGATACCCTGTTGTTTATAAAAATCTCTTAAATTTTTATCTAAGTATAATCCCTTACACAATAATTCCGTTTTCTGTGAAAATGTCGTATTATTATCTAACATAAATTTAAGCAAGAAATCATTGAAGTAAATTTAATATAATCAATATACCTATCCTTATCTATGTTATTTTTAAATTTCAAATTCTTTTATTTTTATTTCTTATAATAATTAATACATTAAATGGTTTCGAAGCATATATTAAAAAACTACTGAGCTTTACCCTTTATTTTTTTATTTCGGACAGTTTCACTCAGTTCATAAATGATTAAATTTTATACTATTTATTGATTTTAATTTAATTTACTCATAATGAATTGGTGAATAAATATGTCTAAGGTGGAAGAAGCTATATCCCACATCAGAGGAGAATATAATTGTGCTCAATCAATATTCGGTACCTATGCTAGTAAATACGGGTTAGATCAAGATACTGCTCTAAAAATAGCTACTGGATTTGGAGGAGGTATGGGACATAGTGGAAGGACCTGTGGAGCAGTAACCGGAGCTTATATGGTACTAGGCTTAAAATTCGGCATGGGATTAAAAAATAAAAATGATACCAAAGAACAAACATTCAATTAGTTAATGAATTTTCTAAAAAATTTAAAGAAAAAAATGGCTCCTTGATATGTAGAGAATTGCTAGGATGTGATATAAATACACACGAGGGTAAAGAACATTACGATCTGAATAATTATTTTGAGACAAAATGTTCGCAGTATGTAAAAAATGCGGCAGAAATATTGGAAGAATTACTCTAGCTTATTATTTAATCAATTAAGTGAAGAAAAATGAAGAGAGCTCTAAATGGAAATACTTATTAATTCAATAGGGTTCAGTCCGGGATGCATCCGGTCTGCAAAAAATAGCAAATGAAGGTTGGAACACACCTTTTCTGAAAAATAAGGAACATAAAATTTTTCACTCAATAAAATTATCTAATGAAGTGGTGGATCTATTATCTGTGGTAAAATTTATTAAAAATACTTCATTTCCCACTCTATAAATTTAGGTTATTCTTTTTTTCCTCTTAAAAAGTCTAACTAAAATTACAATTATATTAAATGTAATAGCAAAATAATAGAATAAGTGAATAAGAATGGCTCATAGACGACCTTGGCATTGTTATAGTAGCTGGAATAGGCGACCCTTTCAGCATAAACGCAGTAGAAACCACAGAAGAGAGTATGCGCGTGGTGGAGCGCAATCAAAAATCCAAAGATACTGGGGTGGCGCGAAAGAAATCGCCTGGGAAGATTGGGATCTTGTGGTCGGTTTAAAAATGGATAAACAAGTTCAAGTCTCTTCAAATGCGTTGGAAGCGATCCGTATTACCGTAAATGGTGCCTTACAAAAGAAACTGGGGCGGTTAGGTTATCGTTTTCGTATGAGATCTAAACCATTTCAAAAGTATAGAGAAAATCGTATGTTAGCTTTCGCGGGGGCTGATAGAGTACAATCTGGTATGCGTAATTCCTTTGGTCGTTCCACAGGTGTATGTGCACGAGTTCGGGCTGGTGCTATTTTATGCGATATTGGCATTAATATAAAGAATTTAGCGTTAGCACGAGATCGGTTAAGAATTGCTTCCATGAAAGTGCCTTGCTCTTGTTCTATAGTAATAATTAAGTACAAATCTAAAGAGCTTCTAAAAAAATCTGGATTGATGTTTTATGATGATAAGAAGCGGTTATCAGTCCCGATATATGAAGTAATATCTGCTTAAACTGCTCATTAAAAAAGTAATAAGCTCTTTTCTCTTTATTCTTCTTTCATTTTCATAATTACATATTATAATAACAATTTCATTATTAATTACTATGAAAGTAAAAGTAGCATTAATCGGAGCCGGAGGGTTTGGGCAAATACATTTAGCCGGATATATGAAAAATCCTAAATGTAAGGTAATAGCTATATCCTCAAGGACTAAAAATCATTCAAAAAAGACTGCTGAGAAATTCTCAATCGGAAAAGCTTATTTTGGAGATAATAATTGGAAGGATATGTTAAGAAAGGAAGATATAGATGCCGTGAGTATTTGCACACCAAATTATTTGCATGCTCCAATGGTTTTAGAAGCTCTCGATAATAATATCCATATTTTGTGTGAAAAACCAATTTGCACTGCCTATAAGGAATTAGAAGAAGTAGAACGTGCTCTTAAAGCAAAAGATATTATTTTTTTTACCTCCTTTCAAAAACGTTATAATCCTATTTTCCCATTACTCAAAGAAATAGTAGATAATGAACTTCTTGGAAAATTAATATTTATCAAGTATTATTTTAGTCATTATGGCCCCTATAAGTCGTGGAATGCATTATCTGATGAAAAATGGTTTTTTGATTCGAAGATGGCAGGAGGGGGTGTTTTATTAGATTTAGGCGTACATTGTATAGATATATTGCGATATTTAATTGGAGATTATAAAAATATTGATGGAATTAACACTAATACCTCATGTATAAATATGGAATATGAGGATAATTGTAATGTTTTACTTAGGTTTCACAATAATATTCTTGGAATGATTTCTGTGTCATGGTGTAATTACCCATTGGAAATAATGGAAATTTATGGGACTGAAGGAAATTTACGAATAGATTTTCATTCAAAAAAGCCACTAACTTGCCAACCAAAAGTGTTAAAAGCTAACAAAATAATTAAGAAAGCTATCTCGCAAAAAAAGCGTTCTAATAATTATCAAGATAAACTTATTGAACATTTCATTAATTGTATTATTGAAAATAAACATGAGCATCCTAATTTTGAGGATGGAAAAAGAGCAGTTGAATTTGTATTAGAGGCATACACCTTAAATAGAAAATGATCATTTGTTTTTTAATTTTTTAACTTAACTTTTTAATTATAGGTTTTTCATATATAATTATTATAAGTCATTTATTTCCAATTTGATGAAATTCGTTGAAAAATCTCGAACCCTTCTTTAATCCAAAAAGTGTGTTAATCATTGGAGTATCTCGAAAAGCATTATCATTTAGTTATACGGTTCTTAAAAATTTGTTAGAGATATTTTATCAAGGAAGATTATATATTTTAAACCCTAATGCAGGTGAAATATTGGGGGTGAAATCATATCACTCGTTTGAGGATTTACCAGAAATACCCGAATTAGCCGTAATAGTATTAGGAAAAGATATCATACAAATTGTTGAGCAATTAGGACAAAAAGGGGTTAAGTATATAGCAATTCAAACCGAATTAAAGCCGGGAACTAATGTCAACCTTGTACATTCAAAACTTAATGAAATTTGTGAGAAATATGATATCACTTATCTTGGACCGTCAATGTTGGGTATAATTAATTTTATCGATAATTTCACGACTTCCATTATTCCTGTCAGACAACATATAATGCGTGAAAATAAAAATATCAAAGAAGGAATAAGTTTTATTGCACAATCGGGTGGTTTAGCTGGAGCATTAGGTTGGTGGACTCCATCACAAAAGTTGCCAATTTCTAAGGTAATACACTTAGGGAAAGGGTATCATATTAATGAAGCTGATATTCTGGAGTTTTTTTTAAAAGATGATACTACAAAAGTAATTTCACTTTTCTTAAGAGAGATAACACCTGAATTAATTGAAGCTATAAAAAAAATTTCCCCTTTCAAACCTGTGTTATTTTTTTATGTGGGAAAGGATGATGAGAGCGAAAAGGCAGTAATTCAAGCAGGTGGAATACCTCTTTCAAATTATATTGAACTCTTTGAAATAGCTAAGATTTTTCTCTGGTGTCCAGAGCCCAAAGGAGTGAGATTAGGAATAATTGGTCCAAGTTCTGGAGCAATTCATTTAATAGTAAAAGAAATGAGAAAGCAAAATTTGAGTTTAGCTAAACCAAATAATAGCTCGAGAGATATAATTATAGATAAAATTGGGGGGAGTACTTGTGCATATGGCAATCCTGTTGATTATTGGCCCCCTGAAAAGTTTATAGGTATTAAGATTTGCGGAATTTACAATACGTCTGCAGAAACACTTTTAAGAGATGATAATGTGGATGGGTTAATTTTAGCTCTTGAATTTTTTATTGAAATTGAATTTGATTTCGATATTTTCAAACCATTAAAAGAAAAATATCCTTCAAAACCGATTATAACAATATTGATACAAGCAGAACGTGAGGGTGCTAAGCGTGTAATAAAGTCTGCTTCTGAATTGAAGATTCCTGTATTTGAAAATGAAGTTGAAAGAGCTGTTCGAGGGTTTCGATTATTACATGATTATTATTCAAAAATTAAAAAAAGAAAATAAATATTTAACTAAAGAAAATATCTTTTAACTCTTCTGGAACGTCAGTGGAGTCATCCATTAATGAAAGAGCATATATAGTCTCTCCACATTTACATTCTTTTCCTTCAAATAAATAAAATTCAAACTTATCTTTCCAATTACTCACTTGAACGTCTGAAACTTCCACAATCTCCCCACAAACACAAAAAATAGCCATATTTTCAGAGTAATTAGGAATTATATCTTTGAATTCTTTAGGGGATTTTGAAAATTCAGATTCATTTAGCATCTGATTAATCTTCTCAGCTAAATGCTCTCTTAGACTAGGGACAAAACTTTCAATTATCCCATCTTTACCTTTCATTTCTGTTAGTATTACAAAATTCTTTTCTGGTTTATCTTTCTCTTTTTTTTCAAAAATAGGGGTATCGTATTGTTTAAGACTCTCTGGAATTGAAAAAGGTTCCATACCCTCAGGATATTCAAAAGAATAAAAATATTGAGTTAACCCTTTTGTAGGTCTCTGATTTAACAATTTCAAATTTTCATAATCCCTACTATGAAGTACAAACTTAATTAACTTTAATGGAACCTTTGATTGGAGAAGTTTCGCTCTAATATTGTTGAGTAATTCTCCAACAAAACTTTTGAGTACCATTATGTCTTCACGATTTTGAGCGTAAATTTCATCCTTACTTTCTTCTTTGAAGGTAAACCACTTTTTTAGCACATAACTTCTAAGAAATTGAGGTACTATACAAAACACACATAAGATTGGAAACAAAAAGATAATGTCAATACTCAATAATGAGAGAACGAAAACTAAAGCTAGCATGGGTATTGTTATTGCTAAACTTAACCATCTTAAACGCTTATCTGCAGAACCTTTAATTCCTTTACTTTGAGCTAGAGCTTCTGCTTTGCCTTTCAAATTGTAGATGGTTTCTATGATGTGTTTATCATCAAAACTCATCTTTAATAACTTATCTTCTTCATTTCCCTTGTCTAATTGAGCAACTTTTTCATTAACTTTTTTTAAGTATTGCTCTGTATTTTTGTCTTTATAGATAAAATCTAATGGATCTTCAGAAAAATAATCGATAAATCGGGCAATAAATAATTTCTCTTCAACATCTTGAATCTCTTGAGCATCAATTCCTAAAGCTTCTTGTAAGGTTTGTCCGCGTGTTTTTTCAGATTTTCTTCTTGAACGCTTTGCTTTTTGTCCTTGTTCTTCAGAAGTTTTATCGTTCTCATCGATATTTTTTTTGCTTTCTGTCATAATTTTTATTTAAATTTCATTAGGTTATTAATTTGTTATTAATTAACGTAAGATAATTAACTTTTTGAAAATGATTAAGAAGAAGAATTGACATCAATCTTATAATTATAAGATATATAATTTCATTTATTCTCGCTTTAAAATTATATTTATAAATATCAATACATCTCATACTAATATATGAGTAAAACTTCAATACTAACAACTAAAATTCTTCTGGATGGCTTAAAATTCCCAGAGGGTACAAGATGGCATGAAGATAAGTTGTGGTTTTCCGATATGGAAGATCATAAGGTATTTACGGTTGATTTGAATGGAAATGTAGATTTAATCCTCGAAAGACCGAATCGGGTATCGGGGTTAGGATGGTTACCTGATGGTAAATTGCTAATTGTTTCTATGGAAGATCGTAAGTTGTTAAGACTTGATTCCGATGGAGTAAAAGAAGTGACAGATTTAAGTAAGCACGCGACATTTTACTTAAATGATATGACCGTGGATAAAAAAGGCAGAGCATATATAGGCAATTTTGGCTTTGATTATTTTAATAATGCAACATTTGTGCCTGCAGAATTAATTTTGGTGTTCCCAAATGGTAATTTTCAAATTGTTGCAGAGGATATGGCTTTTCCAAATGGCATTGTAATAACTTCTGATGATAAGACACTTATAATTAGTGAAACTTTTGCTGCAAGGCTTACTGCTTTTGATATAAATGAAGATGGAACTCTTACTAATCGACGAGTATGGGCAAATTTAAGATCTTTAGCACCAGATGGTATATCTCTTGATGAGGAGGGAGGAATATGGGTTGCTGCTCCAGGAAGACATAGATGTGTTCGAGTATTAGAAGGAGGAAAAATAACACACAAAGTGAAACTAGAAAATGATGCTTATGCTTGCATCTTAGGAGGCATTAATAATACCACTTTATTTATAGCAACCTCAACACATGCTAGAAACCAAGGTCGTATAGAATATGTAGAAGTTGAGATTCCTAAAGCAGGACTTCCTTAAAACGCATTCAATTTAGTCTTTTTTTTATTTTATATAAGCCCTTAAGGCTTCTTCAGGTATATATAAAGCAATTTTGCACTCTAATGCCCCATCAAGCGCAGTATTTACAGGTTCAGCCTTAATTGGATGTTCAAGAATTTGATCCCAATACAATTTATACCAACCAGCACTGCAATAGCAGAAATTTCGCAAACTTTCATCTTCGGACTTATTTTTCATTGCTCCACGAACCCAAGGACAATAACAAATGTAAAAACGTTTGATGTTTTCTTCTTTTGCATTAAGAAATCCTTTAGTTTGGTATGGCAACTTCTTGACATATATGATATTTCCTTCTCTAATACCCTCACCAAACATTTGATCGTTTTTTACAAAATCTATTACATTATCATCTACGTATTGAGCAAATTCTAACGTTCCCTCATCTCGAATCTTTTCAAGCCTTTCAATAAGCTTTTGATGTTTCATTTCTAAAAATGCATCAATACCTAGTTCTTTGAGTTTCTTTTTATCACCTTCTATATCATCTGGAGGTCTTCCGTGGAGACATGGTGAAAGAAGATTAATTGACTCTTCCTCACCTAATTTTTCTTCCACGCGTTTCATGATTGTTTTTGTAAATGCGGGTTTCTTTTCGGGATCAACTCCTAATGCAGGAATATTCAAATCCTTGAAAATATCATTTCTTATATTTTCACCGTGAACTTCAGCTATTCGTGTATATAGAGTATCCATTGCGTTAAAAGATTCAGAAATATCTATGACTTTAACGATAAAATCATAATTCTTCGAATAGTTAGCATAATTGATGATTGCCCGGAGAAAATCCAGAACAGATTCTTTATCTGTAGAAGCTAGATTGTCTGAATATCCTATTAATTCATCTGGGTTAACAGTTTCGAGAGTTTTACCTTCTTTCTTGAGAAAATTTTCATAATTTTGAAGTTTTTTAATATAATTAGATATTATATTTTCATCAACATTTTTTTCTTTTAAATAATTCCGAAACTCCTTTTCTTCCATTTATGACTCACATTAAATTAAGTTCACATACGATCTAATATATTTTAAATCACTTATTAAAGAATATTAAAATATCTTATATACTCTAATTTTACACAGGAATAGAAAATAAATTACTTTAGTAAACATACTTAAAATATGAATATAAATAATTGGAACAAATAAATAAATTAACTAGATTTATGAAAAGCTAAAAAAAATGAATTAAAATAGAGTTAGGCTACATTTACTACTTGCTTTATTTCAGGAACAAACTGTTTTAAAGCTTTTTCAACACCATATGTTAATGTCTGCTGTGCATGCATACAACCAACACAATGGCCCATTAGTCTTACCCGTACAGTCCCATCATCCTCAACGCTTATGAGCTCAATGTCTCCGCCATCCATTTGCAATTGTGGTCGAATTTTTTCAATAACTTGTTTTACTTTTTCTTTATCCATTTGAAATCCTCTTTTTAAGTATTTTATTCTTATTAATATAAATAAAATCTCCTATTTAAAGCGTTTCTTAATATTTTATGAAATACTTTTTGGAAGCCATTATTTATTGGAACATATAAACCTTAAAGACTAATAAATTAAAAACGAATGAAATATTTCACTTAATAAGTTAAAATTGTTTAATGCATACATTTTCAAACAAAAATAACAATTATCAGAATGAACTCCCAAGAATTTATCAACCAGCTAAATGAAGTACAAGAATTAATGCTAAAAGAACATTATAAAAGAGCAATGATGATATTGGATAAATTAAAAGTCATTGAAAAGGAAAGTAGTTATAATTACAATTTAACTCATAAGTTATATCAGCTGGATTCAAATGTCCGTTCTTTATATAATCAGCAATTGATATTAAAATCAATCTTTTACATTTCAAATGAGAAGAAAGAAATCAGCTATGAAGAATTACTTAAATTATTGAGCGAAGAAGAATCTTTAGAAATTGATGAGGCTACACTTAAAAAAGAGATCGAAATTTTAGTTTTACGCTCTCTATTATCATGTAAAGTCGACAATAACAAAATTTTACTCTAAATGTATATCTTATTTTTCAGACTCACGTCTTAAACCATATAGTATCAATATTCATATAAATCATAATGACTTTTTTTAAACCTTGAAATACAATGAAAACTAAAAAAGAATTTCTGGGATATTGTGGGTTATATTGCGGTGATTCGTGTAGAGAAAATTTAAAAGCTATTAAAAAGGTTGGAATTGATAATTGGGTAAAAAAAGGAAAAAAATTATGGTTTGGGAGTGATATAGACGATTAATCAAGCTTTATTATGCTATTGAGTATAATTATCATTGACTGAAAAAATAGTCTTTTATAAACCTATTTTTAGAATTATAACAAATAGATATTATTTGATTATGATTATTGATTGGTTAGAAAAATATATACAGATTAAAATAGTCTATTACGGTCCTGCTTTATCAGGGAAAACAACTTCTATTAAATCCCTTTTTAAGCATTTTGGAATGGAAAATAAACTAGAATCAATAGAAAGTTCAGTACGTCGTACTTTATTTTTTGATTATGGTAGTATTTCTTTTCAAAATGAACTATGGTTATTAAAAATTCATATTTACAGCACCACAGGTCAGGACTTCTATATTGTGACCCGCCCAATTACCCTAAGAGCAATTGATGGGATAATCTTTGTCGCAGATTCTCAAAAAAAGGCCTTCAACCGAACTTTAACCTCTTGGAATGAATTATGCTCTTTTTATGAAGACAAATTTGAAGATATCCCAAAAATTATCGCATTTAACAAACAGGACGTACAAGGTAAATACAATCCAAAAGTATTCCTGGATCAAATTAATTATTATAAATACAAGAATATTAATATCAAAAACACCATTGCTCTTAACGGAGAGGGAATCTTAGATTCATTCGAAGAGATTTTGAGTTTAGTATTTAAGCAACTATACAAGAACCAATTAGTTTCAGCAATTCATTGACTTTTTTACATATTTCTTTCATTTTTTTTCTATTCTTTTATGGATAAGATTAAATGGCTATCTTAGATTCTTTATCATCAATAAACAAAACAATATACAATTTAATTACGTTTATAGTATTTGATCATTAAATATGGAAGAGAAATATACCCCCGAAAAAGTGTATTATGAAGTATTAAAAGACAATTTAAATCAAAAAGCTGCTACTGATATTCTAATTTCATTATTAGAAAAAAGTGATAATATCCATATACGAACCAAATGCATTGAGATTATAGGTAAATTAGAATTAAAAGGAGCATATATTTTCAAAATTCTTGAAAATTGCATGCTATCTGATGAGAGCTCTCTGGTGAGGAGTATAAGTATTGAGGTTATTTCAAGATTATTCCCCAAACTCTCATTAGTGCCTATAAATTGGGTTATTCATAACGATACAGCAGCTTTGGTTTTAGCAAAAATCCTTGAAGTGATAAACCATCAAATTGGATTAGAATATGATTCATTAAAAAAGAATATTATAACTCGTCTTCAGAAGATTTATGATGTAAAAAAAGAAGTCTTCTTATTTCTAAATTTAGATATTGTGTATTTTGAATTAACTAATGATGTTAATTTTAAAGCGGGGCAGTCTTGGCATAAAATCATGAAAATGGTGACTTCATATAGAGATCTCATTGGGTTGATTCCAAGGTTATACTATTTAAAATCTGGAGGAGTAAATTTGCCCCCCTTACCTCCAATGATAAATAATGTAGAATTTTTTAGAAGTTTATTTCTAAAGAAGGAAATATTAAAAATAGAGAATAATAGTACAGAAAATGTATGCTATTCTCTTTAAATTAAGAAATCAAAGTATTATACAGAGCTATTTACCCTTTGTATTATCCTTATTTCTTGCTTCTTGTACCAAAATTTCAAAATTTTTAACCATATCTTCCAAACTTGGAAAATCTGGGATATCATGTTCACTTAAAAAGCGCGATGTTTTTTCTACTTCTTTTTTATCGCCTATTAACCAAAAAAAGAAAGGTTTAGGGTTATATCTTAGCTCGTCTATGATATTTTCTAAATTATTAAATTGACGATATAGCGGTGAGCAAAATAACATATTGAACACCCCTTCAATATCACTATCAGCTACTAATGCTTTATAAACCTTAGCAGTTACAACCTGTGGATTTACGTCATTCATCATCGCTTTTTCCATAGCAGGCCAAATATCAACTAATGAAAACCTATTTGGGGGCATCCATTCGGGAAAAACACTCAACAGTATATCATATGTTTCTTTACTTAACATTGGAAAATCTAACCCATGTTTATTGGTTAAATCTGCTGTTATAGTACCTGCTCCTCCCGAACCGGCAACCATCGCTGCATTCCCCTTGATTGGAAAACTTTTCTTAGTTGCATATATCATTGAAAAAGTTTGAGCATATTGAAATAATTCATGAAAACTATTTGCCTGAATAATACCTGCCTGTTTAATAACAGCATTAATTAACCTAGAATTTTCAGCAAGAGTTCCAGTATGACTGTGTGCGGCTTTTTGTCCTAGTTTCGAAACTCCGCCTTTGACAAGAATTATAGTCTTATCATGCCTGATTTTTACTTTTTTACATAATTCAAGGAACTTTCTAGGGTCTTTAAAAGATTCTAAATAAATAGCAATTACATTTATCTTAGGATCGTCAATTAAATACTCTAAGAATTCATTTTCTCCTAGATCCATTTTATTTCCAATTGAAATAGAGTATCTGAAACCTATTTTAGGATATTTAGCGAAGATATGCATTAAATAACCTCCATTAAGCATCCCAGATTGACTTATTACTGCAATATTTCCTGTATTGTAATATGAAAAGACACCAAAACTACTGAAAAAACCTCCCTTATTTTCAGAATTACTGTTATGATCTATTCTAGTCAATCCCATGCAATTCGGACCAACTATTTTAATCTTGTTGAAATTATCAGTTATTTCCAGAATTTCATCTCTAAGTTGAAGACCTAATTCACCAACTTCTTCAAATCCAGACGCCTCAATGATGGCTCCTTTTATGCCTTTTGTAATACACTCTTTCAATAAATTAGGAATCATGCGATTTGGAACGTAAAAAATAGCAAGATCAACATCATCATCGATATCTAACACCGAGGTTTTGAATTCCAATCCATAAATCTCTCCACTGGCATTTGGATTTACTGGGTAAACCTTACCATTAAATTTATTGTTCACAAGATTATTTACAATTCGATTCCCTCCTTTTAAGGGATTTTTCGAAGCACCTATTACAGCAACTGATTTAGGATATAAAAAGGTGTGAATTATATTCATATTCGACAAAATTATCAATGAGGGTATTAATGTTTAGCTTATTTATTGAAATTGTTTACTTTAGAAATAGTTTTCGATATAATATTATATACTAATTCATCGAGATTCGAATCAGGCAAGCAAAATTATATAATTATTGTAAATTATTAATAGTGTCTCTTTTTACACTCTAAGCGTTATAGGATTTACAGTGTGAGTTTCTCCTTGCGTTGATATAAACCATAGATACATACAATATTTAATATTTTTACCAAATGGTTTTGCAAAATTTAAATGCCCAAGATATCCGGGAAAAAATACACCTCCTCCATCGGGTATATCTTGACAGACCGATTTTCCCGCATCATCTATTAAATATTGGGTAACCGCATAATTATCATCATCAATACAAAAGATATAGACTTCTGGAAAATCAGGATGTATATGTGGAAAAATTTCCTTATCCTCATCAGATGGAGATTCTATATTAACACTGGTTACTACACCTTGCTTTAGAGCCTTTTTAGGTATATTTGTAAATCCAGACATAAAGTAGCCGTTTTTAAATGCAGTCCAAACTGTACGATATGTAGCCATTTTTGTTTCTGAGCTAAATTCTCCTCTTGGAATAAATTTATCCAAAGAAAATTGTTGTATCTCGAATTTTGCCTCCACAGTATCTTTAATTCGACTATAATAAAGACATATTTTATTTTGATGCTTAATTTTAGAATCTAAGTGAATTGATATCTCCTTTTCAGGAGGTAAAAAAAATAGATCAAATTGATCAAGCTTAAAAGTGAAATTTTCAAATTTTAATTCACATTGTCCTTTTAATAAGCATCCATTCAATACTTCCTTTTTTTCCGTATGTATACTTAAATCGTCTTTAAAATAAAAATATTGAAGTCTATTATTATCTAATTGTTTCTCGATTCCTTTAGACTTTGGATCATCAAAGAAAAACTTGAGCATTTCAGATTTATTCATTTTATTCGCTTCATCTAAAGTTTTTAAAGTTGAAATTAATCAACAGATGATAATTAAAAGAAATCCGAAGAGAGAGGTGATTGAATTCGTATAGATCTCTGTGAGTTATCCTCAAATAGAGAAATTAGCGTAGTAATGTTTTGTTTTGTAAGGTATTCAACCTCTTTTTCTTCATTAACATCCCACTCTTTAAACCCAGTTAATGCTGGTGCTGTTTCGAATAATGCTTCTTGTAATCCTATCAGTTTAACGGTAACCCCTTCGAGTTTATGCTTTGATATATTTTTAATGTGTATTCTATACTTTTCAATATCCGAATCAATCGATATTATTTTGTAAATATTTTGAAATTTGGATGAAACACCTTCAAATAACGACGGTGCACTTCCTGTAGCTTTTGCAAATAGATCGATATCTCCTTTTTCTTTCTCGATTGGTGATGCTGAAATCATAATAGGAACTTCAAATTTAATTATTTCTCGTCCAACTATAGGTTTCGCTAATACTAATAGAAACCACTTAGAATAATCTCCAAAATTAAATCCCCAATGCTCTTTTTCTGTAGGTTCCCATAAATAGTTATGAGTTGGTTCAGCGATTTCAGGAATTTTTAATAATAAATAGCCCTTGTCTATATCAGAGGTCTTTGCATCTCCTGCGATTGCAGGGGGTAATATTTCTACTTTCCTACAATTTTGACCGTAAGCTTCACAATAACAAATAATATTTGCTTCCTGTAATAATCGCACTTCGATATGTCTAATTTCTTCTGAAGAAAAATTTATTTTCATCGTTTCTCCCGGTTTGAAAATATCTTTGGATATCATTAAATTTAATCCCGACATTGAGAATGAAATAGGGTTTGGCTTTTTATTTAGAATACCCATTTCTTTAGTTTTGATAGTAATATCATGAGCTTTATTTATTATAAGATCATCTTCACTAGGATTAAGTGGATGTGGTTGCCGAAGCGTAAGTTTAATTTCATAATTTAGATTACGGCTCTTTATTGTAGGTACAGCATTATTAGTTACTAATAAGGCACGATCGCGATAATAATCCCCCGCTTCAAAAGTGCCTTTAGAGAAAATCTCATTTTTTGCGATTTGTATTTCTTTAAAGCAAGGGGAGTGAGCAAGTAGTTTAATACCAGACCATAATATTGGGGTTTCCTTTTCAAAGTGAAACTTTGTTCTCACATTGAGTTTGTCTCCGATATAAACTAACCCATTGTTTAAATCGCTAAGTTCTAATTTCATAATTTACAAATCGCTTGAGAGATATTTATAATTATATTTAATATAGACTTTAATAAATATTTTTTATTATTAATTTAGATTACCATTAAAGATTATATTGCATTCTCTTGAGTAAAAATAATTTAATTAATTCAAGTAAGGATAAAACTTTGATCCTTTGATAAAGTTTCGTGTTTAACATTAGCTATGTGAATTATTCGAAAATTATAATTTTAATTATAACTTTTTATCATTAATATAATTCTATTGCTAATTGAAGAAAGTGGGACAAAAACATAATATAAAAGCAGTATTGTTTGATTTAGATGGAACTTTAATAGACGTAGATTTAAAACAATTTATTCCTAATTATTTAAGAATGTTATCAGAAAGTATTTCCCATTTAGTTCCACAACGGAAAGTAATCTCAAAACTCCTGAAAGCATCTGAAGCAGTAAATCATAATGATGGAAATAAAACTAATGATTCTGTATTTGCTGAAGTTTTTTTTCCGTTAGAAGGCTACACTCGTGAAGAAATACAACCCTATTTTGATAAATTTTATGAAAATGAATTTGTAAAACTTAAACAATATACCGTAAAAAAAGAAAGTGCTTTTTCTGTTGTTCAAAAAGTATTTGAGAGTAATCTTGAAGCTGTAATTGCCACTACTCCCGTTCTTCCTTTAACAGCTATTAAGCAGCGATTAGATTGGGCGGGAGTTGGTAACTTTGATTTTAAATTAATAACGCACATTGAAAATTCCCGAGCCAATAAACCCAATTTGTTATATTATAAAGATATAGTACAATTTATGGGGATTCCCGCTAATAATTGCTTGATGGTTGGTGATGAGGCGAAAGATATGATTGCTGCTAAAATAGGCTGTCCAACTTTCTTGGTAGAAAGTTCGAATACAGATTTTAGCTCAAGTATGCCCGAACCTGATTATAAAGGCTCATTAAAGGATGTAATAAAATTATTATGATTAAAAGCCCAAAGCAATGAATATGAGTTATAAATCCTTAAATGCGGAAAATATTGAAGATGTTTATGCCTTATTTAAAAGAAATCAGATTGTATCCTTAATTCCCTCCCATTATTTTAAAAAGGGAACATTAGAGGATAAAGATTTTGACCCTGATTTAACCTTAATTTTAAGAAGTAAAGAAAAAAACTTAATTATCGCTGCGTTTATCGCAATTATACGTTTAAATGCAGTTAAAAGAATTTGTTACTTAAAAGCATGTCTAGTAGACAAAAAGTTTCAGAGACAATGTATTGGAACCCGCATGTTAAATGAATTAATAAAAAGAGCCCATTCTAAAGGCGCAAATAGGATTTCTTATGGTGATTCTGTCCCTAATTATTGGCAACCTGGTGTTGATTTACGACATACAAGTTTATATTTCTTTTTGAAAAAAAATAGATTTCGTACTTCTAAAATGAGACAAAATCTTACGGTTAATCTTGAAGATTTAAGCCTAATTCCTAAATTAGAAAATGGAGGATATCATTTTGAAAGGGTTAAACAAGAGGATTTTCAAAAATTATTTAAGTTTGTGGAAGAATTCTTACCAGAAAGAACTTGGGCAAAAGAAGTCGAACTCTCTTATAAACTAAATCCACCAACTACTTTCATAGCAAAAGACAAACAGAATAAGATAATAGGATGGGCAACACATAGTCAATTATTCCCTGGTTCTTTTGGTCCCACAGGAGTATTGAAAAATTTGCGTGGAAAAGGAATTGGCGCAGAACTCTTAAAGTGGTGCTTATGGGATATGCAACAAAATCATATAAAAAAAGCAACGATTATGTGGGTGGTAGGAGATACAATAAAATATTATTCTAAGGTAATTGATGCTTATATTTTTCCCGTTTTTATTCCAATGAATTATAAATTATCATAAATGATTTGGTGGTAAAAGGGGTACCACATCATCCTTCCAAATCTCTGGTGTTGGATAATTCCACCAATGAGCTGGAATTTCCGAGTATACTCCAAAATGATCTAAACCTTTTTGAAATGCTTTAATGTTCTTTCGGGGAACATTTAAATCCTTTGGAGTATCGTAAAAGTATGCTCCATAGCCTCCATACTTTGTCCCTAAATTTCGAATCATATGCCATACTTCTCTTTCAACTTCCTCAGGTGTTCCTAAAGTATATGTTGATTGAATGTTTACACAACCCCAGAACATTATTTTTCCCCGATATTTTCTTAAATCAGGATACCCGCTCATTCGCGGACTGTCTAATTCGATTGCATCTAATCCCCATTTTATTAATGAATCAAGTAAAGGATCGATCTTCCCACAACAATGTTGATGTACTTCTAAACCCATATCGTGAGCGTTATCAATAATAATTCGATATGATTCTTCATGAATCTTTTCAAACAATTTCTGCCCAAAATAAGGACCAGTTTGTTCACCTAAATCATCAACAATCCAAAATCCATCAGCATTAATTCCATATTTCTTAGCATATTTCATAACTTCAACATGATAATCTGCAACCTTTTTTAAGGCTTTTTGTAACTCATTTGGATGTTTTCTGTGATCTATTAAATATCTATCGAAACCTCTTACATTGGATATCACTTGTGATGGACCATTACAATTTAAATGTAGAGTTTTATATTTTTCATCATGAAGATTATTTAATTGATCAAGAGCGAACTCATATCTTGTTTTATCACTTGCATCTGGAGTATATCTATCAAAATAATCATCAAAATCGTTCCAATCGAGAAGGGAAGGACGCCCGGGATGTCCCATATTCTGATCATTTCCTTTCATGTTCCATATACATCCCCATTCATCAATTTCCTCATGAGGTATTCTTTTCCAATTACTTCCTTCATATTCAGGGTTTTTAATTACCCAATTAGGGCGATTCCAATTAGATATACCTCTTATATGGGGAAATAAATCTTCTTCACCTTCATTCCAACCAGGTTTCCAATTTTTTGAATAACTGATCAGTAATGGGAATACATCACCACTTATCTTATTAAAGATGGGAACTCTATCGGGAGTATTGAAGTAAATTGCTGCTTTAACCCGTTTTTTTGAATTCATAATCAATATATACTCACGATAAATGTTATTTGATAATATGAAATGGGGTTAAAAAAAATTTGCCCTTTAAGAATTTTGCAAGGAGAGGGAGAGGGAGAGGGGTGATTAGAAGTAGAAGTAAACAATTCCGACATATTTAATTATTTTATATTCTGTCTAAAAAAGAAGAAAAGAGATATTTAAATGCATTTAACCGTTAAAGTGGTGAGGAATTCTTTTTCAAGCGATTAGGATTAGGGTTAGAAACAGAGTCTCCATTACTTTCTAATTTCGATTTGATGCAGTCTTCGCAATATTTTAACCATATTTCCGATTTATTTTCAGATTTTCGGTCATCCATATTACATCAAAACGTTTTTAATGTAAATTCAAATCACTAACGTTATTACTCTATTTTAAAGTTTATCAAAAACATACTTTTTTACACATACTAGTACATAAAATATAAGATATACTATAATTTTACATATTTAAGATCAGAAGATTTTTACTTGTAAGTAATTAAGGTGAATAGTAAAATGAGTAGAAAATATGAATATAATGTTTTAATTGTTGGAGCAGGTACAGCAGGGACTTATTTAGGATGGAGTATTGCAAAATTAGGGCACTCTGTTCTAATCATTGAACAAGATAAGAGAGAAAATGTGGGAAAGAGGTTAGATGTGATACATTTTGAATCAGATAGGATAAAAAAAGCGGGATTACCTTCTTTTAAACCTGGCGATCCAGACTGTATTGAAATAAGAGATCAATCGACAGTTGTGACTCCTGATTTAAAAACAGAACTAAAAATCAGAGCATTTCAAACCATAGTAAGATTAACGCCCTTCCTAAATAAAATGTATACTATTTTAGAAAAGGATGGAGTAATAATTGAATTTTCAACTAAATTTAAGGAGTTAGTTTTTGAAAATAAGAAAATTGTTGGAATAATTGTTGAAAAAAATAGAGAAGAACTAAAATATAATGCGCGAATCATAGTTGATGCTTCAGGTACCTCTGCAGTAATTAGAACTTCATTGCCTCAAGATTATGGTATGGAAACTTTTAAATTAGGTCCAAATGATGTAATGCATGTTCTTTTACAGTATATTAAATGGTCTGAACTTGAAAAGCCTCATCCAATATCAGATACGGGGTATAATTGGTGGTTACTATGGTTTGGTCCTTCTTATGAGAAAGAAGGGGCAATTTTGGGTGTTGGTCAACCAGGTTCTTATGAAAATGCCCGTTTAGCTCGTGAAGATTTCTTAAATAGAATTGAATTACCCTCATATGAAGTAACTAAGGAAGAGCAAGGATTTACACCATACAGAAGACCACCTTACTCATTAGTGGCAGATGGATTTCTCTGTATTGGTGATGCCGCAGCTATAACTTATCCCTTTTCTGGACATGGAGTCACCGCCACTTGGATGTTATGTATGATCGCTACTGAAGTCATTGATAAAGCTCTTCAGACTCCAGGGTATATATCGAGAGATTTATTATGGGATATTAATGCAAGATATTTCAAAGACCAAGGTGCTAAATTTGCGATGTTATTTACCCAACTCTCTGGGATTCTCAATTTCAATGAAAAAGAATGGGGTTATTTCATTAAAAAAGGATTAATCTATAAAACAGGCGAAGATGATGAGATTCCAGAGCCTAATAAAGAATATGAAGAAGAGATGACGTTAGGAGAACTCCTTAAATTTATTGGAAAATTATTATGGGGAATAATTAAACGAAAATTGTCTTTCAAGCATATTAAGAATTTAATAAGCGCAAATGGCTTAGCGGGAAAAATTAAAAAACACTATGAACATTATCCTGACAATACTGATAATTTTATCGAATGGGTTGAGAAAGCCCAACAATTATGGAATAAGAAAAAATCCGCAGTAAAGAAGTTAGACACAGTGACAATTGAATATCATAAAAAGTAAGATCTTATAAATATAGGAATAATACCATATTATTCAAGATCATCTTTTATACTTCCATCAGGAAGCATATTATCTTCATGGTAAATACCTTTTTCTTCTAATTGAAATCGAACGCACTCATGATTGTCAATTAAACAAAAATCTTCAACCCACTTTTTATCTAATTTGCCACTATCAACAAAATACTTAATAGGACAACAATAGTACCATTTACAAATCTTTTTCATGATCACTGTCCCAAATTCGAAATAACTTACGAGGTTCTTAAAATTATTAAGAAAAAGAATTATGTAAACCTCTTAAAAATTAGTATTCCCTTTAATGATTTTAGAGTTTTCTGAGATAAAAGTTATGTTATTATGATATTATAATGATTAATTAACGAGTTTTTATACCTAATTTTAAAGTTGATTAAGTTTCGAACCAACCAAAAGAAGATTACTCGGTATTTAAAAGATTCTTTCAGTTCAATTGGTTTCTCCTATAGAATTTTTTATTTATATCTAAAACAATGGAAGAAAGAAAATCTGGATTAGAAGATCCAAGTTAATACTACAAAAAATAGGATAGGATGAAATAAGAAAAGCTTATACTTCTACGGTTTGCTTAAATTGATGACTTTTAGGATTAAATTGTGTATTTAGCTGGTCACTAATCTCCACAATATGTTCATACAATATTTTTCTTGTCCATTTTGAAAGTTCAATATCAAGTTTTCCTAATTTTTCTGCAAGTTTTTTCATACAAATAAGCCTAAATTATCTAAAATATACTCTTTAACAATTCAATTAATTATTTACTTAAATTCTTACGAGATTCTCATTGATTTATTACTTATATGACGTACAAACTTAGATTAAAAAAAGTTAAATATTATAATTAAGGATATGAAATTTTAATTATTTAAGCTACTTTATTCTTGTGATAAATATGAAACACATTGATGAGGTTAGAAAAGTTCAAGAAATATTTATGAATTCTTGGCCCGCTAATAATTATTTCTTCTTGAATGGGTGGATTTTACGATTTAATGATGGTGTGACTTGGCGTGCAAACTCCGTAATTCCCTTAAATTATACTGGAACAATGGAAACAATAGATATAGATATAGATATGGTTGAAAATGCATATGAGAGACATATCATTACGCCTACTTTTTATTTACCAGATTGTTTCAAACCATCTTATTTAAAGGACAAACTTATCGAAAGAAACTATACTCCATTCGACTTCACAAATACCATGGTTGTCAAGGCTCAAAATCTAATATTTGGGGATTATAATTATGAATTTAGTTATAATATTGATAAAGAACGCTCTCTAGAGTTTTCAAATTTTTTAGCAGAGTTCTCTTCTCGATCTAAGGAAGAACAGAAAGTAATTCAAAGATTAACTAATAAAATAATCATACCGAAAAAAAGATTCATAACTGCGAAAAATAACGATGAGATTATCGGAATACTTATGGCTGTTTTAGAGCCAAGACAATATTTATATTTAGCTGATATATTAATTAAGCCTAAGTATCGTAAAAGAGCTATAGCATCAACGATGATAAAAGAAATTATCGAATATTTATCCTCTATGAATCAAATTAAAAAAATATGGCTTCAAGTTGAGAAAGATAATATTCCAGCGCTCAGATTATACCAAAAACTAGGATTTAGAACACTATTTAAATATTATTATATGAAGAAACCTAAAAATCTAAGTTAGTAAATCATAAATGAATTAATTTATACTATCTCATTCATATGAAAAGTAAAAAATTAAGAAATATAACGCATCATCTATTCTAAAAATTATACAATTCAGGACTTATATGTATTTTTGATATCTTGGTATCAAATTAATATTAGAAGAACAAAATTATAGTAATTTTTTTAAAATAGAAGAACTATAAGTATAAATATCATTTTTTTCTTCTTTTCTGTATAAATTGCTTTATCCATTTCGAAAAACTATATATTAATAATTAACATCCTATTACTAAAGGGATAATCAAAGTCATACACCAATGTCAAAAGCAATTATAAAAGGAGATTTAATTAAAAATAACATCTTTCTGGTAATCCCTAGTTGGGGTAAGCTTCTAGGATATCCCACATTGGGTACTTATGTTCATCATGATGTTGTAAAAATTTCTCAGGATTTAGTAATCTTTTTTGGTGGGATGGAACGACGAGTTCACACTCCAAAAGGAATAATATATTATCTTATGGGTTTAGGATATTATTATACAAAATTCGAAGTTCAATCTGGGAGATATATAACAGATAGTAGATTGTTAACGGGATTAATGCTCTCTGATTTTGTATACGATCGTTTAGCAACATCAAGAAATCTTACATTACAAAATGATTCCGATGTGATTATTGCTGAAGATGTGATTAAACTACCAATTGATTTGTCTTTTAAATCACCAAATAAAAAGACCTTTATTGAAGGGACCTTAGTGAGAAATCTTTTTATTCCCTATAAGGACATTCTCTTAGATTTTATGGAGAAAATCCGTGATCCTACGTCGTATCAACTTAGAAAAACCGATCATATGATTTTAAGCGCTCATTGGGATTATTTCAATACTATATTAATTTCCGATGGAATGGAATCTAATTTAAAAATGAAATATATAGAACCAACTGCAGGAATCAATTCAATCTCATTGAGACTTTATAGATTTCTTATTGATCATTTCACCGATTCAGAAATCCAGTCAATTAATGAGAACTTAAACATACTGAAGGATGTATATTCTACGATTGAATTTGATCCGATGCACCTGTATTCATTAATTGATCAAGCTAATATATGGTTAAAAATAAAGATACCAAATTTGCCAATTTATCAAGTAAACAATACCAATAAAAACGGAAAAAAAGTGTCGATTTTAAGAGCTGCAGAAAAATACATCGATAGTATTGTAAATTGGCCCAATCAGTTTAAACGACAATCCCAAAAAGAGTTAGAAGATTCTGTATCGATCATTAAAGACAAATTATATCAGCCACAGCATGTAGAGCCAGATATGGCAGAAGAAGAATTAAAACGAGATTATTTTGAACCCAGATTTATAGAGCGTCCAACTGTGAAGATAAAACCCCTTCCACAGATTCCTATGACAAATATAGTTGATACTTTATCGACTTTGAAAAAAATTGTAGAAGCGGATTACGATGTACGCTCAATTGGAAAAGCATTGGAAATAGGACGTGATTATATAAAATCTATAGTATTCCATATTAACTTCTTATGGGAAATGAGTAAATTAGCAAATATATATCAACGTGCTCAACTTAATAAAGGATTGAGTGCCAAAGAAAAATATGAATTTTTAGAAAAAATCGATAATTGGATAGATATAAGTAAATAATAATAAAGTAAAAAGGAAATCAGATGGCAGATTTTAAAAATGTGGTCAGCAAATTACAGCATCATTATAAAGATGCAAAATCTATAGCAATTATTGCAAACAATGGAAAAATGCTATATTCAACAAAGAATTGGAATATTAAAAGCGATATAAAAAATCTATTAGCATCTTGGACAAGTAATTCTGCTCAATCAGTTACAGTAGCAAGTATACGCTATTCGATTGTTCAAATGGCACCAGAACGATTCATTGCAACCAATCGGCATAATAAGGGGCATCTTATTGGGGCAGCTACACCCGATGGAGATAAATACATGATTGCTCAAATCAGTCCTAAAGCGAAAGGATGGTTTCATTTAGCTTATCCTGCTGTAGCAAGGGCTGCTGCTATGATATCAAAAGGATCAAAATCTACATTTATTGAAACGGATGTCGATACTGAAGAAGCGGAGAATTTAGCTAAAAGTTATAATGGGTTATCAAAAGTAGGCGAGATTAATATCGATCCTTTAATAAAAGCAGAAGTTGAGGCTTTTTTAGAATGGATTAAAAATCCACAAGGTTTATCAAGTTATCTCTCATATTATTTACAACAAAATAATCCCGATGTAATTTCTAAGCTTGCAAGACTTTATGACGAACTTTATAGAATATTCTATACCTAAATACACTGAATTCAATAAATAGAAAAGATATAAAAATTAATTGAGGTTGATTCTACTCAGTGTGGGCTGAAATTATTAAATCAGCAAATAATTTCATGTCATTCAATAACATATTAAGTTTATCTTGAGATTCACGTTCAATCTCCCCAGATTTCATTACAAGAACAGAAATGATATACTTGAAGATGTAGAGTTCAATCTCTTTTCCATCATCATTTCTCCCTTTAAACTCAGCAGAATCTGACATAAAAAGATTTTCTCGGACTGTATTGCAAGCATTGATAAAGTCTCTTAAATCTCCCCTTAATGTTAATCCACTACTCACGCCTTGAACATTATGTACTATGACATTTCCCGATACATCAGAAATAATAATTTTTGCTTTAATTTCTTCTAACTGCTTCTCTGCTTTCTCAACATGAGTTTTTAGCTCTGAATAGGAAGATATTAAAATATCCCTGAAAATTTTAGCTAATTCATCTTGTAAATAAATACTCGTTAACTTGTAATCAAACTCATAATCCTTGAACAAATCTAATAAAGCTTCCTTAGCCATTTTAACGTTTGTATCGAGAAGTTCTTTTTGATAATTCTCAACGTCATATTTATGCAAGAATAGAAAGATTTTCGGCTTTTCATTATTTTTTCGATAAATATTTAATAACCCTTCAAAATACTCCTTTGCTTGCTTAAAAGATTTAGGATCATGTAAATCCACAATAGGAATTAAGATATCAGTACCTCTAAACACTTCTGGCTTTTCCATATACTCTTTTCTATATTGTTCTTGCCCTCCAAAGTCAAATATGCCAACTTGTAATCCTAAAAAGGGATGCCTTCGAGTTTCATATAAAATTGTTGGACTAAACTTTTTGGTGTCTTCTGGACTTTTTTCCGCAAAAGCAACAGAGTAGAGGCTTGTTTTACCACAACCTGAAAGCCCTATCAATGCAATTTTCAAGTACGGGAGCACCTCTTATTTATTTCTTTCATGATTAAAATGTCTCTTTTTTTAATTTCTCATTCTATTATTATAATTTTATAATATTTTATTTCATTTAACTTTATTAAAAATTTTTGAGATTTATACTTCTTTAGGTACTAATTTAAAAGTTTTTGAGAATATTTTTCCAAAATCATCTGTGGAGGCTTCAACTAAAACATTCCCATAAATAATCTTCCCTTCTTTTTCTTCTAAAGGGTATCCAATTTCAATGGTTTCGTATGGAAATAATTCTTTTATTGTCGTGATCCATGGTCGACTTTCAAATAAATCTTCTACGGTTACTATTCTTATTTTTAATTTCTCTAAAACATAGCCAACAGAATTCGTTATAGATATATTTAAAACATTCTCTTCCTCGTTAATATCCTTTGTAACTCGTAAAAATTTCCTTGCTCCTAATTCTGGCGTTGTTTTCGACTTCTCAGCCTCTGGTTTTGTTTTAATACGTGGTTCTTCTTCAATAGTATCTTTAACGATGAATACTTTACGTTTCTGTATATTATATTGAGAAACTTTTTTAAGCTTGGCTAAAAATAATACAGCATTAAGGTTTATAGCATTAAAAGGTTCAATTTTTAGGTATCCTTTTTTCGCGGCATCCTCAATAATTTCAGCCCCAATCCCGGTTCTAGCAAATACTGTATTCTTATTTGGCCCGCTTCCTACTGATCCAACAGAGATATCCGAATTTTCAGCGGTTAAATCGGTGCAAAAATTACAACTCGATGACTTAAATTTATCTAATTGTTTAATGGTATATGATTTAACAGGTTCTTTATCCGGATCGTAGTATAAATGAAATTTACCTTTATTAATATCCATTTTTTTTACTTGCTTAAGATCAACTCCTTCTTTATCAAAAAATGAATATAATGCTTCAGGTGCAAATGAATCCATGCAAAAAAGCCCTAACTTTAATACATGTGCTCTCATGAAGTATTTTAGCATTCCTGCAGGAGAACTCATCATTTTATCAACGGCATCAATATTACAGGGAGTTCCTACAAAAGCAATCGACCTGTAATCCTGTCTAATCGCATCCATAAGAGCCTCAACAGTTTGGGAATGTGAATAAATCGAACCTGATGATTTAATAGCATCTTCTTTTGTTGTTATGATCTGTGCAACTGGGTTCCATGGATTTTCAGGATCTTTCATTGTAACGATTGCTGCATCTATTAAATGTTCATCGAATAAATAGCATAACAATGAAGTCACAGTGCCCCCATCTTGACCTCCAATGACTTCGGGAATATTTGTGTTCGATACATAACCTGTTTTGAAGTCTCCCATGAGTTGTATCGGATCTGTTATAGTTCGTGGACATTGATTATAACATATTCCACATCCCGTACACTTTCCTACCAGTTTAGGTTCTCCTAGCTCATGATCCCATTCTAAGACAGGACAGACCGCAGCACATGTGCCACATTCAGTACATATCCCCGTTCGGATGATCTCCTTCATGAGCATACCGAGACTATCTTTCTTCCCTTCTAACTTCTTCTGAATATAATTAAATGAATATTCATATTGAGAGGATTCTTGCTTTTCTTTTGGTTGGTTTTCAGTCATTTCTATTTTCTCATATACTATTCAAAATTGAAACTACATTTGTGATCAAAATCTTATGGTAATGTAATTGCTAGCAAATAAAAAAATTTATTAAATGCTTATTTAGTTTTTTAAACCATTTCATTTACTTTAAATAACTAGTGAAAGAACAATTATGAAATTGAAACTTAATTGCCTAATTCCAATCTTTCCTCGATTTTTTTAATCGCATTAGAAGCATAAATTCTAACTACTCTATGAAAATCATTAACTCTTCTCAATAAAGCATCTAAAGCTTTTGTATCTCCGAAAGTTTCTAAGAATTTTATTAAACCTAATTTAACTTTGTAATTTTCCTTCTCTGATTCTCTTAAATGCTCAATAATAATAGCTATTTTTTTATTTAATTCCGATTTCAATTGTTTAGTATTTTTATCAATCTTATACGAATTTTGTTGAAAGATATTATATATAGCATCAGTAGTTACTTTTTTAATAAGCCAATATGCACTATCATCATTAATAATATCAATTAAATTATCTAAAGCATCGATATGTCCTATTTTTCCTAGAGCTATTATTATATTTTTTCTAACATCTACGTTTTTAATCTTCAATAGTCGTATTAATGGTTGTATAAATTCTTCTCTTCCTATCTCTCCTAAAATAAATGCGATGCTCGCCCTGATAGTGTCATTTTCCTTTTCTAAAGATTGATATAAGTCCTTATAGGATATTTGATCATGCTTTAAATAAATTTTTTTTACAGCATCCATAATTTGGAATTTCATATCAATATCAGAATATTCAAAACTGATATCTTCAACATTTAGAATATCAAGTAAATCAGGTACAGTTGTAAGATCACCAATCTCTCCTAATGCCTCGATTGAAGCTATGCTTACCTCATTATAGAGATTATCCAAGTTTTGAACTATTAAGTCTGCAGCCTCAATTAATTGAAGTTTACCACAAATTGTAATTGCATTTTTTTTTATGATGAAATTATCTGTAAGGAGTAACTTAATAATATCTTCTTTAATATTATCCTTAAGTATACTAAGAATCGAAATTGATGATTCAAGTAGACTTTTATCATCTGTCTTCAATATTTGAGTTATTTCTGTCAGCAATACTTCTTTTTGGTTTATTAATTCTGAGAGAATTTCGGGATACTTTACTTCTATGAAACTTGAACCCTCAAAGGATGAATTTATACTCGAAATTTCAAAAGCAATTAACTTTATTATCTCCGCTTTATTTTTATTTGAAAGATTTTTATTAGGTAAAGAATTAATTAATTTTTTTACCAATACTTCAGGATTGAGGATAAGTAACTGATTTTTCACATATTCCTTAATTTCAATATGAGAAGAATCTAATTCTTTTATGAAGAGTTCAATTTCAGCATCTTCAAATGTAATTTTATAGATCGCTTTTAATATTGAAAGCCTTAAATCGTTGTTATCTACGGATTTATCAAAAATCCATAGTAAAGGTTTTAAAGCCTTTTTCAGTTTTAATTTTCCTAAAGCCTTAGCCGCTTCGCATTTAATTTCAATATTCTCTTCCGAGATTAAAATGTTTTCTATACTATCAAAACACTCTTCTTTATATGCTGGTGCTTCTTTACTTACTAATCCTAAATACTTTATCGCACTTTTTCTTTTATTACTATCATCTGATGACTCAATAATCTTGGTTAGCATCCTTATTGAATTGTATAAACCAAATTCAGCTCTGTTTTCGAATATCTCTTCGGGAGGGAAGTTAGGATTCGTCATTGTAAGAAAGAAGAGGCTAATAACGGAAAAATGTATTTAAATATTTATAATTATTAAGATTTTAGATCATCTCACCATAAAAATCTTTCCTTAACTTACAAAAAATACGTTTAAATATAATGATTTTAGCATCTTTAACCTTTGATATTAAGGATATATGCCACAATCTTCGATACAGAAATAATAATTTACAAAAATAACACAAACCATTTTAAGTTCTCAGATTTTTAATTACTCTCTATACTTATTATATAATTCATGGATGATTAGATTAAATGCTTCATTAACTCCCTGGCCTGTTTTCGCAGAAGTCAAGGAAAAGCTAAAAAAATTATGTTTTTCAGCTATGTTCTTTATATCCAGTAAATTTAATTCATTTTCCTCTATTAAATCTACCTTATTAGCAAATAAAATCAGGGGGATTTCTCCGCAATATTTTCTTAGATTTTGAACCCAGTTCTTTATATGATTAAAACTCTCTCTACCTAAATCATTATCTTCAAGACTATAGACTACAATAGAAGCTTTACTCTCTTTATAAAATAGTGGCTGAAGAAAATCAAAATCTTCTTGACCAGCGATATCCCAGAAGACTAGATTTACGCTATCATTCTCTATTACTTTTTCAAATCGTGAAAATTGCGCGCCAATAGTTTTGATATAATCTTTTTCAAATATTCCTTTTGTAAACATTTTAATAAGAGAAGTTTTGCCTACCGCTCCATCTCCTACTACTGAAATTTTGAATTGATATTCTCCTTTACTCATAATTCTTAGTATTAGTCAAAAGAGATTAACTCTCAATAATTTAGAATTATATCTCTATTAATTTAAACATTTAATGCTATAAAAAGAATAAAAGTAATAGAATTTATATTAGTTGATTTAATTCTACATTTTTGTATATAAAAGTATTACTTATCAATGTTTCCAGTAAAGGAATATCATTAAGGCGAATAGTTTTACCCTTTTCACAATTAACTATTAATTTTTCCCATATTATATCTTTATTTTTCAAATTTTCAGTAAAATAATTAATTCTTTGAAGGGCATAATAAGAATTACCACTAAAGATATAGGTTATGTAAAAAGGTTGAATGTATTTCATTAAGAGTGTATAATTTCCGAAAACTGCTCGATCTAATCCTTGAGAAAAAGTCTCTTTAATAAAGTAATCTATTGTTGTTAGAAATCCACCAATAATTTGGGTTTCAAATGTTTTTTCTTTAATAAATGAATGTGAAAATATGGGTGTGCCTCCTTCTGTAATGATTAAGATTATTACGGGGTCTTCTTCAGAAATTTCAAGAGAAACCTTCCGATTAAGAAGCATATTTTCAATATGTACGGTTAATTCAGCTAACTCGATTCGCTCATTTAAAGGAACATCTTTTTCTATAAGTGATTCCCACATCTTCAAATTTCGTAATATTTTATCATGCTCATATGATATTTTACCAACTAATAATTTAAGATTATTTTTCTCGGCGAGATCTTGAGCCTCAGTTAATTTTTTCCTAGCACTCTTCAAATCTCCTTTTAATAAAGCAAATTTTGCTTGTAATAGATAAGTTTCAGTTAAAATCCAAAAAGAATTTAGACTTTTTGCAATAGTTATTAATTTTTCAAGTAATATACTCAGATCATCTAATATTTCCAATTCAGAAGTAAAGCGAAATTCCTCTACTAATAAATCACACAGATTTATAAGAGCTTTCATTGTCAATTCTCCAGAAATCACGTTTTGCTGTACTATTTCTTCGAAGATATTTTGTGCTTTAGCACGATCTTGAATTCGACTCTTTGTTTTTAAGATAAATCCTTCACAGTAATGGGCAAGTAATTCCGTAAATTGACTTTTCTCATTTTTAGCAATCTCTTTCAATGTAATTAAATGCTCTCTTGCTCTTTCGTTTTTGCCTGTTAAAACTAATACTTCGATCATACTTGCCAATGTGGTGCTCAAAATATATGGGGCTTTAACTTTATTGGCTAATTCAAAAGCTTTTTCAAGCGATTCTAAAGCTTTATCTAAATCTCCTTTTTGACTATATATCATTGAAATATTATTAAAAATAGACATTTTGATCATGATAATATCAGCTTTTTTCAATGCTTCCTTGTGATAAAATAACGCTTTTTCTAAATCACCTGTTATAACATAAATCGCACCAATAGTTACTAAATTGAGAGCAATAAAAGTATTATTTCCCAACTCTTCTGCGAGAGGTTGACATTTGAAAGAATATTTTATAGCTAACTTTATATCAATTCTAATAAAGGTATAAAGCGATCCTAATTGATAATAGATTTGAGCCAATACATATTTGTCGTTAATCTGTTCACTTAGACTTGAAAGCTTCATTGCGGATTCATAGAATAGATCGCTTTTTCCTTGTTGCATATAACCACAATTCCTATCAGCATATATCATTGTTTCCAGAAGAATCCGTCTTTTTTCTGAAATATCAATTAGGTTATTTAATTTCTGCTCAGCTTCATCTAGATATTGATATCCTATTTCAAAATTTCCTATCCAACAAGAAGCAAGACCCATCATCGCTAAAATTTCAACCATTCGAGGACTTAACGCTTCTTTAGGAACAACATGATATGCTTTTTTAGCATATTTCAATGTCTCTGGATAATTTCCCCTCCTTACTAATGCTACAGCTTTATAGAAAAATAAGGAGCCTAATTCTGATTTTTTGAGATCAGTTTTTTCCTCCAATTTATCCAATAAATCGTTAGCCTTTTGGAATTTCTCCTCTTCTATTAATTTTTTTACTTCATCAAGTTCATTCAGAATGATCTATATCCCCTCATTAAATCTCATGGATAAATTTCTTCTTTATTTGAATCATTTCACAAACAAAATGTAGGAATCTTTTCTTCAAAATTAATTTTTTGAATATTTATAAATTATGTTTTGTAAAAACAAAAAAAAAAAAGAAGAATAAAATAAAAAAAATAATGGTTATTTTTTCCTTTTCTGGAACACTACTACTCCAATAATGGAAATTGTCATGAAAACCAAAAATGAACTTCCGAAAGGAATTGCTGGAGGAGGTTCTACAGGTGTTTCCTCAATAATTGTGATTTTTACTGTATCCGTGGCAAAATTTCCAGCAACATCAGTAAAATTAATGGTAAAAAAGTGTTCTCCCACTGATAGCCCTTCTGGAATGGTATAACTCACATTATTTCCACTCGTCCAAGGAGTTGGTCCTGCTACGATGCCATGATCTTGATGTTCTACAGTAAATGTAGCTGGATGAGCATCCGTTGCAATCCAAAAGAAACACACATCTGTATATCCAGTAAAACAGCCATAATCTTCTGGAGCAAAAGTAATTACAGGATCAATGCTATCTTCTTGTACTGTAATTTTTACCTGATCAGTGACAAAATTACTTGTTTCATCCGTAAAGTTGATCGTATAGAAATGATCTCCTAAAGATAGTCCATCAGGAATATCGTATGTAACCGCTACTCCACTTGACCACGATGTTGGACCAACAACAATTCCACTACCCGCAAGTTCAATAGTATATGTGTTTGGATCTTCTTCATCGGTTGCTGTCCAGGAAATTTCTACATCAGTATAACCAGTCATTATAACCATATCCTCTGGAGCATTTGTGATTTGAGGGGCATTGTCTTGAATAGTAAGCTTTACAGTGTCTGTGGCATAGTTATCAAATTCATCCGTAAAGTTGATTGTAAAGAAATGTTCCCCTATTTTCATTCCGTCAGGAATATCATACGTAACGGCAACTCCACTTGACCAAGATGTTGGAAGAGTAATAATTCCAGCTCCTTGGAGTTCGATAGTATAAGTGTCAGGATTGGCTTCCGTAGCCGTCCATGAAAAATTCAATCCTGTATAAACAGGTCCAACTACAAGATCGATTGGACTATCCGTAATAATGGGATCATCTGGTTCGTAAACCGTTAATTTCACTGTAGCTGTGGAAAAATGATCATATTCATCGGTAATGTTGATTCTATAGAAATAATACCCTAATGATAATCCATCGGGAACATTATATGTAATGGCAACCCCACTTGACCAAGAAGTTGGACCGGCAACGATACCTGTTCCTCCCAGTTCAATGATATAAGTATCAGGATTGGCATCGGTTGCATTCCAAGAAAAACTAATTCCAGTATAGCCTTCTAAAATTTTAAGATCTGATGGAAATTCTGTAAACACAGGTTTTTCCGTATCTTGAACAGTTACTTTTACTGTATCTGCAGCATAAAATCCATGATCATCAGTAAAAGTAATAGTGTAATCATATTCTCCTACCGATAATCCATCCGGGATATTATAAGTTACCAAGGATCCACTTAACCAAGCTGTTGGACCGGCAACAGTACCAACTCCTTCAAGTTCAATAGTATATGTATTTGGATTGGTATCTGTTGCTCTCCAAGACAATGTTTCGCCTGTATAACCTGCTTCGATGATTTTATCACTAGGGGATTGTGTAATTACGGGGTCTTTTGTGTCAACCCTTTCACGAACCTCACACACAAGTAATCCTGAACCAGAGTCTGCAACATAAATATAGTTTCCAGTCACGAATGATTCAAACGCTCCATCTCCTCCATATGTATCTCCAATGTATAGTGAATCTTCCATTGAAATATGGGAAGGATCAGAAATATCCCAGATTTTTATATACCCTCCCATACTTCCATAATCTTCTGCGGTATACGCATATTCTCCGCTTACAAATATACCTTCAGGAACAGTATGATATATCTGCTCTTTATCTAACAACGTGGGATTAGTGGGATCCGAAATATCAACTGTAACTATATCACTGTAAATTACAAGATAGGCATAATCTCCCCTTACATATATATCTCTAGCATCTCCTCCGAGAGATAAATAAACTGATGCTCCCGGGGTTGTAGGATCAGAAATATCAATGGTTAATATTCCACTTCCAGCAGAAAGATAAGCATAATCACCTTCTATATACACAGATTTGGTTAAATAACCATCATCCTTGTAAACGGGAGCGCCTGGACTGGTTGGATTAGAAATATCGATAATTGCTAATCCACTCCCTCCATCAGCAATATAGGCGTAATCTCCACTCACAAATATACCTCTTGAATCGCCTGTTGTATCCCTACGAATAGAGGTTCCGGGAGTAGTAGGATCAGAAACATCGATCACCGCTAATCCACCACCACCATCCGCAACATATGCATAGTCTCCACTCACCACTACATCTTCCGCATCTCCTGCAGTATTGCTATACGCAGATGATCCTAGAGTAGTAGGATCTGAAATATCAAAGATTGCTAATCCATTAGCTCCGTCGGCAACATAGGCATAATCTCCACTTACAAATACTCCTTGCGAATTGCCTGATGTATCTTGATTCCACCATAGTTCTAGAGGCGTAATAAGTTCTGAAATCTCGATCGTGTAAAACTTATAACTACCAGCCAAGAAAGCATAATTTCCATCTATGCATATTGAATATACATTTTTATCTAGAGATCCTTGAGCAATTTTACTTGGATTTATTGGATCTGAAATATCAATGACTGCTAATCCTTTATGATTATCTGCCACATAAGCATAATCCCCATCTACATAAACACTATAGGCAGATCCATCCGTACTAGCATAAACTGGTGTTCCTGGATTAGTAGGATCTGAAATATCAATGATTGCTAATCCACTCCCTGAATCCGCCACATAAGCATAATCTCCTTCCACGTAAACCGCCATCGAATATCCACTAGTATTTTCAAGTACTGCTGTTCCCGGATTAGTAGGATTTGATATGTCGATCACTGCCAATCCAGCACTTCCATCTGCGACATAAGCATAATCCCCACGTATATAAACGTCATAGGCATAATCACTCGTAGGTTCATGTACAGGCAGTCCTGGATTAGTGGGATTTGATATATCGATCACTGCCAATCCAGCACTTCCATCTGCGACATATGCATAATCCCCACTCACATAAAGTCCATTAGCGAAATCATCCATAGGTTTATATATCGGAGATCCTGGGTTAGTAGGGTTAGAGATATCGATCACAGCCAATCCAACACTTCCAACACCCATATAAGCATAGTCCCCACTTACATAAATTCCAAAAGCATTTCCATCCGTGGCCTCATATATCGGAGAACCTGGGTTAGTAGGATCAGAGATATCAATCACCACCAATCCTCCGTATAAGCTTCCATCAGCAATATATGCGTAATCTCCAGAAATAAATATGTCCCATCCATCTCCAGAAAAGTCTCTACTATAAACATTAGAATTTCTAAGATAATCATTATCAAGATTCTCCATATTATCATCTACATAATTGTAAAATCCTAAATCCATTTCAAGAAAATTGATAACTATGGGGAGAATGAATAGTACTGATATAATTAATAGAATTCTTTTCGATTTCAATTTTTTATTTTTTGTATATTTATACATTTTCAACTCATTTTTTCATTATAGATTGTTTTTAGGCATCATCATGAAGATGCTTTAGTAAGAATTCAAGTTTTCTTACTTATATGATTAGAGTTTCAATAATTTCATGAAAGTTTCAGTAGGTGATGAGATTTTTAAGTAAAAATGTAGTAATATGGAGAAAAATAGTGAACTGTGATTTTATTTACAACTAAATTTAGATTAAAAAAAAAGGAAGTAATGATTACTTAGAATGTGTTATAACCTTACATATATGATTATAGCTCTAATAGTTTCATAAAAGTTCCATAACTATGTGAAAATTCCAACAGAAACTATAAATAAAGCATTAATTGATATATAATTTAATAGATCTCAATTTTGTGATGTTATGTCAACAGAAAATATAAATTATCCTCCAACAAATATTTATGATCCTTCGAGTGAAAAAAGTCCGGATTATGATCATCTTATTTTATGGATGTTGAACAACAATGAGAGTTGCTCATGGGCTGATTTTAATGAAAATCCAATTAAAATCCCTGGAGGAACATTATCAAGACATTTAAAAAGGTTAATAACTTTAGATTACGTCAATAAAATTTCAAGAGGGTTATACAAGATCACTCCAGAGGGCAAGAAGAAATATAACGACCTTTCTAGTGCAAAAAAGAAGGTTCGAACGCTAAATTATCCTCCACGAGTGATATTAAAAAGTGGACGTAATTATGATCATTGGATACTTTGGATGGTGTATAACAATCAATATTGCAAAAGAAGCGATTTCTTTCAAATTCCACTCTCTATTAATCAATCATCTTTATCAAAAAGTCTGAATAATTTAATTAAAAAAGGATTTATAATAAAACAAGACACTAAATATATAATTACCCCTTCAGGAAAAAATGAATATTCTAAAATGCTGGAGAACTACGATTTAGACCGACAGACAATCTTAGATGAAGAAACTAAGCGAATGCGGGAGATGACGGATAATATACTAGCTTTTTTCAATAAATACCGTATCGACGATAAACAAATTCAAATACAGTTTCTTAAAATGTTGTTGGAATTTAGTTACGATAAAGTAAAACCCTTGTTGAAAAATGAAGAAAGTTTTCATAAGATATTACTCTATTTCGCAATGAATAATCCTAATCGATATCTTGAACATATATCCCGAGAAGAATTTTCAAAACTTTATAAAATTAAGCTAACTACTTTGGATTATTATCTAACGGAAATCTGTGAGGGAAAGATTTATCCTGTTCGATTTTTTGAGTTAAAAAGCCCTTCTGGAAAGGTTTATTATCTTCAGACAGGTGAAAAGTTAGAAAAAATGTTGAGGATTATAACCCAAGAGCACATTGCTAATTTTACCTACATAAATGAATTACAATCATTTAAAAAGGATCATATAGCTAAAAACATTATTGATGAGGTCGTACAAGCAATAATAGATGAATCTTGCGGAACAATAATTCATAATGATTTTGAAGAAGCGCTACGAGAATTACTTCCAAGCTATATACAATATCTTACATATAAGATAGAAAGTGAAAAAGAAATAAAAGATTCATATGATAAGATAGAACAGATTATATGGCAGAATATTGCAGAAGTTTTTGAACAAGAAGCTCCCCACGAACTCCGAGATCAATATGAGGAAAAAATCGATGAGATCGATAGAGCTCTTGAATCAGAGCCTTTGAATTATGATTTATATAATATGAAACTAAGTACTCTAATTTATTTTAATCAATATAATTTGGTATTGAGTTTATTAGAAGAGATTTTGGACATATTCCCCGATAAAGAAATCGATCTACAGATGAAAAAGGCATCCATATTAAAGAAAATGAAGAATCTAGAAGCGGGGTTAGAGATAATTGAAGATTTAGTTAGGAGATTTCCTGAAAATAATCAACTTAAGAACTATAAGGCACATTGGCTTAAATGTATAGATAAAAAAGAGGATGCCATTAAAATCATTGAAAATTTAATCGAAATTGAGCCAGAAAATGCATTTAATTTCGATAGTTATGGAGAAATTTTGATGTATTTTGAAGATTATTCAGGAGCTATTAAAAAATTCTTAAAAGTTCTTGTTTTAGGGCAAAATGAATGGTATATCTATCAAACATACATCAAACTGGGAATATGTTACCATACAGTGGGAAATCAAGATTTGGCATTAACTAATTTTAATAAAGGTAAAGAACTACTTGAATATGTTAAAGACGAGTATACTAACCAAAAATGGTCTGTTATTATAGAGCTTTTTCTTGGAGAAATAGAATAATATGAAGTAATTTGTTTATGGATTAAGATATTTTTTATACTATAAAGACTAATATTGATATAATCTAATTTCTATTAAAAACAGATTAGTTTGAGACTCAGAGTAAAAATTAATAATTTAAGAGAGAAAATATTCAATAATATCATTAATTATAGGATGGTAAGAATCTTTACTTCAACGGTCATTATTATCTATATACCTCTAATAATTATCGGTATTATTGTAGCTGCACTATCAGATCCTGACGGTTATTCGATTCTGACAAATTGGATTAGCGATCTGGGAGGTAGTCCTCATACACCTGCTCCATATTTGTATGATATTGCTTGTATTGTGGCAGGGACATTTACAATTCCATTTACATTTTATATGGAAAATCTTTTAGCTCCTTTACCAAAGAGAAAAGGGCCTCAGATTCACTTTTCTCGTATGAGATATCGATTAGTGAGTTCCGCGTTCCTTTTCAATTTAATTGGAAGTGTAGGCTATATTGGGGTTGGCATTTTTAGTGAAAATCGTAATTATTATAATCTTCATACCATTACATCAAGCTTAGCTTTTGGCGGCTTTACTTTAGGAGCATTTTTCATGGGGTGGGTAATCATACTTTTTAATACAAATATTCCAAAATTGCTTGGTTTATATGGTATATTGGGCCCTCTAACTACTATTATCATTTTCCTTATGGTTAGTAATCCATTATGGGAATGGATGTTATTATTTTCGATCCTCGCTTGGATTATACCTCTCTCCCTTATTGTTTTTAATAAAGAAGAGTTAAAACCTAAATAAAATTTTTTAATATAATCAAAATAACCCAGTAAATGCCAATAAGAAGCCTAAAATAATAGTAGATAAAAATACATAAATAGAATTCATGGTCCATTTATAATGCCATGTCTTTTTATTCGGGTTTCTTTTCTTTTTCTTTTTTATGCCTGTAATTACGCCTGGTATTAACAATATAATAGAGAGTAAGGCTAATAACCCATGGATGGTGAAAAATACCGCTCCTCGGTTTAAAATCGTTGATATAATCCAATAAGAGAATGTACCTATAGATATTAGGAAATACATTATAGAAACCGTTATATGAAACTTTACATTGAAGAATTTGGGAAGATCGCGAAAATAATTTGTAATTGGAGATCTTTTTAATCCCGATATTACAGCAAATCCTCCAAAAATGAAAGAGATTGCCAGCAATAAAGCATGTATAATCCAATTTGAAAAAGGAGTACTGTATGCATCATCATTCCATCCTCGGCTCTCCCAAAAACCTATATAATCATAATCGACTACCTCTACTCTTACAACCCATTTCACCCATTTATATCCTAAATGGTTAGGAGCAACAACTCTAAGGGGATAACCTTGTTCTGCTGGTAAAGGTTCGCCATTCATTTCATATGCTAATAGAACATCATCATTATTTATTTCTTCAATAGTGAGAGATGACGAATAACCATCTGCAGCATAAAAAACCACATCAACCACATTTCCTTTTACTTCTGCTAAATCCAATAATTCTCTAATTAATATTCCTTTCCATAATGCGGTTCCAGACGGCCCTTCTACACACTGTAGAGTAGCAACAACCTCTGTTGATGGTTGTGATATTAAACTAGAATAATCAAGGAGTAAACTATTATTAACCTGACCCTCCACTCTCAACCTCCAACTAATGATGTTAATATCTGGAGTTTCACCCTTACTGATTACAAAAAATGTATCATTTGGAGTAATAATATTTCTACTAATTATTAGTCCAACCAATCCAAATAGAGGCAAACATAACACAATAAGAATGATAATATACTTTATAAGGACTTTTCTTATCATATGATTTCTAAGAATCTAATTACTGATATTAAATACAAGAAATAAAAAAAAAAATTCTCACTAATTTATAGCTATTTATATTTAGATTTTCAACTTTTAAAATCTCATTGATATAAATTATAAGATCTCTTATTTTTAGGATTAAACATTGATTTTTGTCATGATGAATTGCTTTAAATAAATGTTACTTTTCAATCTGGAGTTAATCAATATATTGCAAAATTTTCCATTCTGTAAAATAACATTTAAAGAATAACGGATAAGGTATAATAAATAAATTAATAAGTATAAATATCATTAAAATGTAAATGATTAATATAGAAATTTAAAACATTCATATATTCGAACTATAAAAATAGTTATATTAAAGAAATTGATCTAAAGGTGAAAAACTTTTATAGATTCGGATATTTAGACATTAATGTAAAAAATGAGGTGAGAAAACTCAAAAAGATGGAAAAAACTACCCAGCATCGGATTGGTTTTTACGCGTGTCAATGAGGCATAAATATTCGAAGTAAAGTTGATTGTAATGAACTTGTTGAATTTGCTAAAACTTTTGATGACGTAGTGGTTGCCAAAACTAATGCATTCCTTTGCACTGAAAGTGGACAAAATGAAATAATCCAAGATATTCAAGAAAAGAAATTAACGAGAGTAGTTGCGTCTGCGTGAACTCCAAGGACACATGAACCCATATATCGGGCTTCAATTTCAAAAACGGATTTAAGCCCCTATTACTTCCAGATGGTTAATGTAAGAGAACATTGCAGTTGGTGTACCGCTGATAAAGAGGAAGCAACAGAAAAAGCAAAAATTTTAGTCAAAAGCGGTATAGAAAGAGCTAAAACTTTAGAGATAATACCTATAAGAACAGTTCCAATAGAAAAAGCATGTTTAATTGTTGGTGGAGGTATTGCAGGGATGAATGCTGCCTTAGACTTAGCGAATCAGGGAATTAAGGTATATTTAGTTGATAAAAATACTACAATTGGTGGAAGAATGGCTCAATTGGACAGAACATTTCCAACAGATGACTGTAGCATCTGAATATGTGGTCCTAAGATGTTAGAAGTTAACCGTCATGAAAATATAGAACTATTGAGCTATAGTTTTGTTAGAAACGTTAAGGGATATGTCGGAAATTATGAAATCACGGTAGAAAAGATGCCCCGATTCATTAATAATGATTGTAATGGGTGTGGAGCATGTTCGGAGGTCTGCCCAGTGTTCATAACCAATTATTTTGACGAACATCTTGGGGTTCGGAAAACAATTGATATAGCATTTGGTCAAGCGGTACCTTTTTTATATGATATTCATAGAGATACTTGTGTTGAATGCTTCAGTTGTGTTGATGTTTGTGAGCTAAATGCCATAGATTTTAGCCAAGTGCCAGAAGAGGTAAATTTTAAAGTAGGGTCTATAATAATTGCTACAGGGTGGGACATATATGAGCCTATGGGTGAGTATGGATATGGTGAGTATGATAATGTTATAAATCAAGCCCAACTTGAGAGAATGTTAGCACCGAACGGTCCATTAGAAGGTCACATCGCTCGAATATCTGATTTAAAAAAACCAAAAGAGATTGTATTTATCCAATGTGTTGGCAGCCGTGACACCGAAAGGACTTATTGTAGCGGAGTATGTTGTATGCTGGCTCTCAAAAATGCAAAATTACTTAAAGAGGAAATACTCGACGCTAATATAACGATCTGTTATATTGACATTAGAACCAATGAAAAAGGATTCGAAGAATATTACCAACGGGCAAAAGATTCAGATATTCGGATGATTCGTGGAAAAGTTGGTGGCATTACAGAAAACCCTGATACCAAAAATGTTGAAATAAGGGTTTATTCTTCTCTAACTGATGAAATTATTAAAATTGATGCAGATTTAGTGGTCTTATCAACTGCAGCACTCCCTTCTCGCGGAACTCAGCAAATTGCCAAAGTACTAAATTTAGATGTCGATAAAAATGGTTTTTTGACAGAATCGCATTTTGGATTAATGCCGCAAGAAACGAAAACAAAAGGGATATTTATCGCAGGATTTGCACAGGGACCAAAAGATATTGCTTATTCAGTATCTCAAGCGAGAGCTGCTGCTAGTAAAGTAGTTGAGCTAACATCCTCAGGTGAAATTGATCTTGAATTGATAATTGCTGAAATTAACCCTGATTTATGTATTTCATGTGGGCGATGTGAAAAGGAATGTCCTAAAGGAGCCATAACTATTAAAGATAATAAAGCGGTTGTTGATGACATTAATTGCGACGGATGTGGTATATGTGCATCTTGTTGTCCAACTCAAGCAATTGATATAAAGTATTATAGGGATTATCAATTATATGCTGAAATTGAAGCAATTATACAAGGAGGCGCAGAAAATGGAACATAAATATAAGATTATCATGTTTGCATGCTTAAAATGAGGTTATGGTGCCGCAGATTTAGCAGGAGTCTCGCGGTTTAAATATACTCCTGATGTGAAAATAATCAAAGTAAAATGCACAGGGAGAGTTGATGTAAAGCATATTTTATTTGCGATTAAAACAGGTGCAGATGGAGTAATGGTTGTAGGATGAAGACCTAATGAGTGTCAATTTAAAGCCGGTAATTTCACAGCTCAAAAACATATAGATCTTGCTAACAGGATACTTGAAAAACGAGGTTTTGGTAATCAACGAGCGAATATGTATTGGTGTAGTAGTGCAGAAGCAGAAAAATTAGTAAAAAGTGTTGAAGATGCGTATGAAAAGATTAGTAGAATTGGTCCCAATCCGATTAATTTGACAGAAGGTAACAAAGAATTAGTATCAGCTCCCATTGAATGATTCTTATAAGAAAATTTTGGTTATAAGATAACACTCCTTGCTCAGGAGGGAGCTAGTTGGAAAATAGTAGTAAAAATTAGATTTTTTAAGAAAAAAATTTAAAATGAAGACTCAATGGTTCAAATAGTAAATAGTAAGTTATTTGAAGGGGTGTCTCCCAAAGAATTGATGGATGCCACCTATGAAGCGTCAAAGAACTTTCAGATCCGCGCTTTCTATGAAGCTAAGGACGAAATTCTTGAAGCAGGAAAATATGGGGAACAAGAATACTATGCAATTTTGGATGCTATGGTTGATGCTGAAACGGAGCGTAAAATCGTCTTAGAGTATTTAAGAGGCAAAGAACCCTTATTTTTAGAAGAGATTATGGATGTTATCAAGGAATTTCCCCCAGAAAATGTTATCCGAGATGTGATATACTTAAAAGAGCAGGGATATGTAAAGGAACTTGTTGAAGTAAAAATCAAAAAGGTCACTAAAAAAATTAAAGGAGAAGAGAAGGAAGTCGAGGTAAAAGAGTATTTTTATCGATATCAAGTTAAAGAACTTGAACCCGCTTTTATTGAACACTATTTTGAACCCGTTTCCATCGTATATGATGCTGGTGCGTGCTGTCAATGCGGTTGGTGTGCTGCCATATGTCCTGTAAATGCGATCGAGGTTGATGCGAATACGCTTAAAATCGACGATAATGTATGCATGAAGTGTGGGTTATGCTTTACAGTCTGCCCTCGTTCCTTTTCTATAGACCAAATGAATGAAGCGATTAAGAAGTTAGATAAAAATTTGAATTGGTCAGATAAAATTGGAGGGTATATTGGCACCTATTCGGGAAGCACAAAGAATGACGAGATCATAAAAGTACGTCAAGATGGAGGGATCGTTACTACCATCGCCGAATATTTATTGAAAAAAAACCTTGTTGATGCAGTAATTGCAGTACAACATTCAGATCAACTATGGAAACCAGAACCGGTAATTATTGAGAATGTGAAGGAACTCTATAAGACGGCGGGCACGAAATATGCGAATTCTCCGTCCTTGTCGATCATCGATCAGGCAAAAAAGTATGAAAAAATTGCTTTTGTAGGGGTTCCTTGTATGATGAAGGCTTTAGAGAAAGGTACTCTTTTTCCGAGCGGACTTCCGTTCTTTAAAAATATTAAATACAAGATAGGGCTCTTCTGTATGGAATCATTTCCATATGAGGGAATCATTCAACTAGCTAAGGAACAATTCGACAAGGATATTAATGAATTGACTAAGATGAATATTGGAGGTGGAAAGTTTATCATTCGATTAAAATCTGGAGAGCAATTAGATGTTCCACTCAAAGAGGTAAAGAAATATGCTCGGGACAGTTGCCATTATTGTGAGGATTTAACATCCGATTATGCAGACTTTTCAGTAGGCTCCATTGGGTCTCAAGATGGGTGGTCTTCAGTAATTACGCGGACCAAAGAGGCGGACACTATCTATAATGAGTTAGTGAAAAATGGAGATATTGAATCTAAAAGCCTCAAAGAAGTCAAGCCTGGGTTATTTTTAGTGGAAAAAATTGGGGGTACTAAACGAAATAATTGTAAGAGTCCCTATGATAAAATAAGAAATCTAAGTGAATAAATCTATCATGAGTACAAAAACTTTTGAAGATCTCATAAAAGAGGTACACGAAAAGGGAATATGTCAAGAATGTGGAGGCTGTGTGAGCTTTTGTAGTTCAGCAGAATTTGATGTTATCGGTTTTAAAGACGAATATAAGCCACCAGTGTATATTAATAAAGATAAGTGCTTAGAGTGTGGTATCTGTTATTATATTTGTCCTCAAACTCATATATTAGATGACCAGCTGAATAAAACTTATGGATTTACTGATTTTTCTTCCATGCCTTTAGGAAACTATGATGATATTTATTCTTGTCAAGCCACTGATAAGGAATTCCTAGAGTACGGCACTGATGGAGGTGTGGTGAACTCAATCCTTTACTTTTTAATCAAAAATAAGATGGTTGAGGGTGCGGTAGTATCGAAAACCGAAGCTCCATTTTCAAGGGAAGCGACTTTTGCAGATTGTAAATCTGATCTACTAAAAGCTTCAGGAGCAAAGTTAGATATTACTCCCCAATTAGATGAAATTCAAAAGTTTAGCACTTATACTCATTCCATTCCTGAGTTGAATCATTATAAATTTAAAAAGCTGGCGGTGGTAGGAACACCGTGTCAACTCTATACAATTGCGTGTATGAAAGATTTAGGAGTCACACCATCGCAAAATATAGAGGTATGTTTAGGTCTATTTTGTTATGAAAATTTTTTCTTTGAAAAATCCCAAATTAAAAAGTTTGAAAAGGATTTTAACATAAATTTTAGAGATATTATTAAGATAAATATTAAAGAAGACGTAATTTTCACCTTAAAGGATCCAAATGTAGGGAACAGGGTAATTCATGTTCCTTTTAATCATTTAGCACCCTATATGCGTCCCGCCTGTAATGCATGCGCAGACTTTACAAACATTTATTCAGATATTTCTTTTGGAGGGCTCGGCTCAATAGAGAAATATACTACTGTTATTCCAAGAACTAAAAAGGGAAAGGAGATATTTGAAAAGGCATTAAATAGCGGGATAATTAAAAAATTAGATCTTAATGAAGATCGGAAACAAAAAATGAAGGAACTCATTGCTGCTTTTTCTCAAAATAAACATAACAGAAGGGAAAAATTTATGAAAACAATCGAAGGTTAATCATCATGACTGAGGTTAAAAAAGAACCAGACTTAAAATTGAATAAAAAATTGGTAGAGGATTCAACTACTCTTTCATTGAGATCATTACTGAAGCAATGCTATCAATGTGCTCGATGTTCTGGGGTCTGCCAGCTAAGCAAAGTACAAAAATTCACCCCAAGTCGTATTATTCAGAGAATTTTAGAAGGGTTTGAGGATCAAGTCCTTCAATCAGGAGTGCTATGGGATTGTCTAATGTGTAATAGCTGCCTTCAGAAGTGCCCCGAAGATATAAACTTCGCGAATATCGTTCGAGTGGCGCGCCATAAAATGGTTCAAGCTTATGAATTCGATCCTGACAACTATACTGCTCATAAGGGCATCTATTTATCGATTTCAGAACTGATGAGTAAACCTCAAGTGCAACCAGAAAGAAATCTTGACTGGATTCCAAAAGGATGCAAGATAGCAGAACAAGGAGAAGTTCTCTATCATGTAGGTTGTCTTCCATATTTTAAATTTGAATTTGATGATCTTGACCCTATTGCGATCAATACGGTTAAATTATTAAACAAGACTGAATCCGAACCGATTGTTGTTCTTAAGGATGAATATTGCTGTGGTCATGATTTATATTGGGGTCATGGCAACCTCGAAGCCTTTCTTAGACTTGCAGAGAAAAATATACGAAATTTCGAACGAGCAGGAGCAAAAACCATTATTACTACCTGTTCTGAAGGCTATCGTACGTTCAAAATAGATTATCCCAAATATTTTAAGGATTTTGGAGAAAGATTCGAAGTAAAACACATTATTGAATATATATATGAAAAGTGGAAAGATGGTATTATCGAATTTGAACCTAGTAAGGATATTAAGGAAGATATTAATTATTCATTTCACGATCCTTGCCGAATGAGTAGATTTCTTCCTAAAGAGAATAATATGATGGAAAAAGTACGGGAAATCTTTTACCATTTGAATAAATCTGGGCCTCAATTCAAGGAAATGGTCCATCATAAGGAAGACTCCTTATGTTGTGGGATTGGGAGTTGGATTGGATGTAATGAACGATCCAAAGCGTTAAGATATAAACGATTATTAGAAGCAAAAGAAGCGGGTCAGATGATGGTGACTAGCTGTCCAAAGTGCATTATGCATTTCAGATGTCTTCAAAACGATTATGAGGACATTGCTCATTTAGATATATTAGATTTTACAGAATTTATTATGAATTTTGTAAAAATAAAAAAGAAGGAGGCATAAAAGAATGCAAGGTTCAGTTCTGGTGATTGGTGGTGGGATAGCTGGAATTCAAACATCTCTTGATTTAACGGAATTAGGATTTAAAGTATATCTTGTAGAGAGAACACCTTCTATTGGGGGAAGGATGGCTCAGCTTGATAAAACCTTTCCAACAAACGATTGCTCTTTATGTATCCTCGCTCCAAAAATGGTCGAGGTCTTTCGAAACCCCAATATTGAATTATTAACCTATAGCGAAGTTAAAAAATTAGAGGGAAAGGGAGGAGACTTCAATGTAACTGTCACGAAGAAACCTAGGTATATTGATGAGACAAAATGTAAAGGATGCGGAGATTGTGCGTCAAAATGTCCAAAAATCGAGGTTCCAAATCTTTTTGATATGAATTTGGGCAAGAGAAAGTCTATCTATATTCCATTTCCTCAAGCCGTCCCTCCGGTTTATTTAATTGATCCCGAATTATGTTTAAAAATAACTAAAGGCGTGTGTGGAGTATGTGAGAAAGTCTGCAAAGCAGAAGCTATAGATTATGAACAAGAGCCAAAAGATATTAAACTACAAGTTGGAGCAGTTGTGGTTGCGACAGGATTCGATGTAAAAGCAGAAGAATTATCTGCTCGATGGGGATACCATTTTCCAAATGTTGTGAGTGCGTTAGAATATGAGCGGATTTTATGCGCTTCTGGACCCTTTGGAGGGCATGTTCTTCGACCAAGTGACCACGAAGAGCCTGGAAAAATTGCTTTTATTCAATGTGCTGGATCCCGAGATTTGCATGAAGGGGTTCCTTATTGTTCTAGTGTTTGTTGTATGTACACGGCAAAAGAAGCGATTATTACTTCAGAACATTCTGAAAGTACTCAATGCTTTGTTTTTCGTCACGATATTCGGGCTTATGGTAAAAATTTCTATGAATTTACCCAACGTGCTCAAGACGAATATGGAGTGACTTACTTTCAGACCAAAATCAGTACGATAGAAGAAGATCCCGAGACCAATGATTTGATCATCCATTATGAAGACTTGAAAAATGGAGGATTTGCCGATTTTCGAGCAAATTTAGTTGTTCTGGCTTCTCCTCTTATTCCTTCGAATGGCACCAAAGAGCTGGCTAATATTCTTAACATTAAATTAGATGATTATAATTTTTTTAAAGAAAAATCTTATTTTTCAAAATCAGAATCCTCTAAAGAAGGTGTTTTCCTTTGTGGATTCTGTCAAGGTCCAATGGACATCCCGGAAACAGTTGCAGACGCGAGTGGTGTGGCTGCTAAAGTTGCTTCCCTTTTAAACGAGGAAAAGTTTACCGAGACTAAGGAAAAAGAAATAAAAGTACCCGAAAAGAAAGTAGAACTTACTGATGAGCCACGAATCGGAGTATTGGTATGCCATTGTGGTATTAATATAGGGAAATATGTTAATGTCCCCGAAGTTGTAGAATACATAAAGGAACTACCAAATGTAGTTCATTGTGAAGCAAATCTTTATTCTTGTTCTAGTGATTCGCAAGAACGAATCAAGGAGGTTATCCAAGAAATGGATTTAAATCGATTTATTGTAGCTTCTTGTACTCCACGAACCCATGAAAGCCTTTTTCAAGAAACTTGTCTGGAAGCGGGATTGAACAAGTATTTGTTCGAGATGGTTAATATACGCGATCAATGTTCTTGGGTGCATATGAACGAACTTGAGGCGGCAACTGAGAAAGCAAAAGATCTTATACGAATGGCAGTTTCTAAAGCGAAACTCATTAGACCGCAAAAAGAAGAGACCTTAAAAATGATTCAGAGTGCTTTTATTATAGGAGGGGGTGTCTCGGGAATGACCGCTGCGTTAAATATCGCAGATCAAGGATTTAAAATATATTTAATCGAAAAAGAGAAAATTTTGGGAGGAAATCTTAACAATCTTAATATTTTATATCCCATCCAAGAAGATGCATCAAATTATCTTAATGAGATTATAGATAAGGTAAAAAACCATAAAAACATCGAGATTCATCTCTCAACCACAATTGAAAATATTAAAGGATACATAGGCAACTATGACATTACGATTAAAAATTCTAAGAAGAAGAGCAAAGAATTGAAAGTTGGGACCATTATTGTCGCTACAGGAGCAAATGAATACAAACCAGATGGATTATTTCAATATGATCGAAAAAATAAGAATGTGATTACCCAATTAGAATTAGAAGAACGCTTGAAAAGCGGAGATATCACGTGGCTTGAAAAAATCAAAAGGGTTACTACTATCTTATGTGTAAATGCGCGTCAAAAAGAAGGTATTACGTATTGTTCAAATGTGTGTTGTGCTGTATCCATTAAAAATATAGGTATACTAAAGGAGTTAAAGCCCGATCTTGAAATTCTTATTCTTTATCGCGATCTTCAAATGGCCAAAAAGGAATTTGAAGATTATTATCGTGAACGAAGAAAGGATGCGATTTTTCTGCGCTATAGTTTAGATAAACCCCCTGAAATCTCAAAAATTTCACAAGGAAAATCACAAGAAAAATTCAAAGTAAATGTCTTTGATACTAATTTACAAGAAGACATTGATTTTGAAACTGACCTTATCATATTATCGACCCCGATGATCCCTGCGGATAATCTTGAAGAATTAGCTAAAATGCTTAAAGTTCCATTAGATAGAACTGGATTCTTCCTTGAAGCTCATGTGAAATTAAGACCTCTTGATTTTGCCACGGATGGCATCTTTTTATGCGGATGTGCCCAATGGCCAAAAAATATTCAAGATTCTATTTCTCAAGCAAACGGAGCTGCAGGGAGAGCAAGCCGATTCTTAAGTGCGGGTGAGATTAAGACTTCTGGACTTGTAGCTGAAGTTGACTCTGAAAAGTGTATTGGCTGTGGAAAATGTAAAGATGTATGTGCATATAATGCAATAGATCTTATAGATGCAACTAAGGAGTTCGAAGAAATCACTATTATAATCACAAAATCTCATATTAACTCTGCTCTATGCAAGGGGTGCGGAACTTGTGCCGCAACTTGCCCTATAAACGCTATTTCTGTAAAGCATTACGATTTCAACCAGATCGGAGCCATGATCGATTCTTATTTATTAGTTAAAACACCTATGGAGGGTGATTGATGTCAAAAACAAAAGGAAAATCAAAAGCAACTAAATTTGAGCCCCAAATTTTGGTATTTTGCTGTAATTGGTGTTCCTATGCAGGAGCAGATTTAGCCGGGGTTTCACGATTTCAATATCCTCCTAATATTCGCATAATTCGAGTAATGTGTTCGGGTAGAGTCGACCCATCTTTTGTATTGAAAGCTTTGAATGATGGGGCAGATGGTGTTTTAATAAGTGGGTGCCATATTGGCGATTGTCATTACATTTCTGGGAATGAGTATGCACAAGAAAGATTTAACAGATTGCATAATATTATAATTAAACAACTTGGAATAGATCCTAAGAGAATTCGATTAGAATGGGTTAGTGCTTCTGAAGGAAAACGTTTTGCAGAAATAATAACTGAATTTACAAATCACATTAAAGAACTTGGCCCATTTAATCCTAAATAATAAAAGAAAACAAGATACATTTATCGTGTTAATTTATATAATAAACCTAAAACTCCAACAAATAGTATTGAGATTATCATAACTGAATAATAAACAGCTTGTATACCTCCCGAATGAAAAAGATAATCATAAGTTATAGGTATAAGCGCTGTTCCTATGAACTGGCCAAATGTTACCAATCCTGCTAATGTTCCTCGACTCTCTTGTGATAATATTTGGCTATAATACATTACGGTGGAGATTAAGCTTCCACCTGATGTCCCCAATAGCATAAACGCTATTGAAACAAATAATAAGGCTTCATTTTTAGTAATATCCCCTAAAGATAACAATAAGATTAACGCAACGAATAAAGATAAAATTCCCAAAAGAATTGCACTCAATACTCCATATTTTTTTATTAAAAATCCGATTACTACGCTAGAAATCGCTCCGAATATTCCCGCAAATCCAATAATAATACCAGAAAGGTTTTCAGGAACAAAACCAGAGAATGCTCTTGAAGTCCAAGTAATAACTGCGAGATAAGTCTGAGTTGCCAGAATAGCAGAAAAAATCATCAAAATAACTACAATTCTACATAATTCATGGCATAATTGATGAAAAAATGAAGAGAAATTTTTCCCATGTCTCTTTTCAGTCACAGGCTGCTTTAGAAAATATATAAATCCAAAACCTATAGTTGTTATAACTATAAAGAGGATATATAGATATCTCCAATTGAGTAATACAACTTGACCTGCGATGATCGGTCCTAACCCAACCCCTAGATTAGCAACAGCAACTAAAAAGCCTAACTTCTTTGGAATATTTGGTTTAGGAGTCATGTCTGTCAATAACGCAACCAGCACAGGATTCACAAAACCAAATCCTATTCCTCCCAAAATATTTGCGATTGCATAAGAAGCTAATGAAAAAGAACATACAGCAACGATCATACCTAATCCAAATATTAACAGCCCTAATAATATAATAGATCCACGTCCTTTGACATCAGAGATTGCTCCGGAGAATAGTTGTACAAATGCGAATGGAAACATGAATGAAGGAATTGCAATTAAAATTGCGTCAGGAGAAACACTAAACTCTATAGAGAGGGTCCTAAATAACACCAATATAACGTTTCCGGTAAGTGGACCTAGCCAAAATAAGAGATAAATTATGACTTGGATTAATTTTGAGTTTTTAACTTCAAAACTATTTAAATTAGTCATTTTAAATTCATTCAAGTTTTAATAAAAAAAAGGAATTTGAAAATAAGAATATTATAGTGAAAATTAATAAATTATCTTCTTCTTTTTTCTTGTTTTAATATAGAAGTAATATACGTTTATGATTATGAAAACTACGATAAGTCCCCATTGAAATGGTGCCCAGTCAGCAATTATAGAGAGCCCTAACAAGGTTAATAATAGATTAGTGGTGATATCTTTAATAAATTCTCCTTTTTCCATGGAATTTTCTACTTTTTCTTGAATAATCCTATCAATATCAATCTCCTGTAAATACTCATCGATTAAATGTTTTAATTCATCATCTTTTTCGATATAATTTAATGACTTATTCGGATTAATTATCCAGTCTTTTAAAATTGCATTCGATATAAATGATTTAGTTTGAAATTGACATGTCTTATAAAAAAAGTCATAGAAATCTTTGATGTCAAAATCTTTATCGTCGTCTTCCTTTGAAATAGCTGAATATTTACCATAGATAATTTTTTTATCAAATTCTTTGGGAAAATCATAAATAGACCTTATTGCATTGGTGAATTTAGAGGAATAAAATGCCTCACGTTCGATGGCTCTAAACACTGGCAAGACTGGAATAAATAAAGAATTTTTCTGATTAATTATTGTCAATGCTTCAGAATATCTTAAATTAAGTTTTAATAGCTCTATTATTATTTTTCTTCCAATTTGAATTATTTTAAACAAGGTTTTTGCTCGATTTTCATCACTCGTTCTACATACCAAGATTAGTTTATCATCATCAAAATAACCGCTTAAGTTGCTGTATATCGTAAACCCGAATGTAGTCTCGTATTTCTTGTCTACTTTTAAATAAAAATTAGATAAAGACGCTTCGGGATAACAGCTAGAGAGGAGATGGTGCGTATTAACATTCTTTCCCGGCACTTTTAGAATTAAATAGATTTCATTATTTCCCTTGGGAATATTATAAGATTTCCAGTCAAACTCAATATCTTGCTCCTTTACTTTAAGAAGTTTTTGTTTTATATCAGTATAATATACATGGGCTCCATTATTTACTGCGAAGAATATTTTATGGGCGAATCTTAATTGTTTTAACACATTCCCAATATATGGAATTTCAGGAGTTAGTTTATTTTCAATAAGATTTATTCTGAAGTTGTAATTTTGGATTCCCTCTTTAATCAAAAGATGGGTTAGCGAATATTTAGATTCTACTTTCCCCTTTTTTAATATTTTAACGATTTTCTGTTCTAACTCATTTTTAAAGGATTCAGCAAATTCTTCTTGTTTTGCTTTTTCTTTTTTTTTGTTTTCTTTTATTTCTTTGCTTTTCTTTATACGTTCTTGGATATCTTCTTCTGAAAGCTTTATCTCATCTTCCTCTTCTTGTTCTTCCTGAGTAATTATCTCTTCTTCTATACTCTCATCATCGATTAAAAACTTTTCTTTAGGTGTTTTTTCACTCATTCTTAATAACCAACATACGTAAATTCAAAATTAACAAAATAAGTTAATCAAATTTTTTAAAATAATAGTCTAGAATTTTTTAAATTTATCTAAGTTAAGTTGAATTACTGATCTTGACAAATCTGTAAATTATAATATCCCAATTTATACCTCGATATTACTCTAAGGTATATGTTCATTCGTGAAAGGATGGTTTCACGAAGATTTTAGTTGTAAATATTAAAATAAATTCTTTTTTTAATATTTTATTATCTAAGTTTGTTATTTCTCGTATAGACTTTGATAAAAAGGATCATCTTCAATTGATGTTTTAGTTATTGATTTGTATTTATGATTATAATATCCTCCAATTATTAATCCGACAGTTAATCCAACTATTATAGCTTCAATGAAATAAAGTTCAAATATGACTAATATTGCGAATGAATTGAAAAAACTTTCCAATAAAACTATAAAAACAAGAGTAGTATATGAAATACAAGTTAAACTTGCTCCTATTAAACCTACAAAAATTCCATATGTTATATAATGCCTATGTGAATGATTATTTCTAAGAGTAAATCTTGTGCCTATTATGCAACCGATAATCATTTGAATATCTCCAGAATATATTATCCCAGAAGGAAAAATCACAAATGAAATGAACGCTATCAAATATGTAATTATTACTCCCGCCAAAGTACTTTTCTCTTTCGCTCTTTGATATAAGCCAGCAATAGTCATGCTATTTCCTTTTAATCTGTTTAATTTTATGATAAAATAAGATTTATTTCAGTCTCCCTGTCAAATATATGTATTTTTTCAGAAGGAAGTGAAATGTAAGCATTATCACCCATTTTTGCGGGATAAAAACCAGACACAGCCACCATACCATTTATTCCATCAGAAAACTCAAATGTGACTATAGTCTCAGCACCAAGAAACTCCACTACAGTTAGATGAACTTTATATGATTCATCGCGGACTTTAGGGGTAATAGTTATATGTTCAGGCCGGATTCCAAGAACTATATTGTCTGCTCCTTTACTTTTAAGTTTTTCTACTATATCTTGAGGAAGAGGATATTCTTGTTTCCCAAAAACAACCTTAGTACCATTAACTTGTGCATCCCAGAAATTCATAGCTGGTGATCCAATAAATCCTGCAACAAACTTATTTGCAGGTTTATTATATACTTCTTTAGGAGGTCCTATCTGCTGAAATTGGCCATTAAATAAAATAGCTATACGATCTGCCATAGACATAGCTTCTACTTGGTCGTGCGTTACATATACCTGTGTAATCCTGAGTTTTCTATGCAATTTAATTATCTCACCTCTCATTTGTATACGTAACTTCGCATCTAAATTACTCAATGGTTCATCAAAGAGAAATACTGTCGGATTACGAACAATAGATCTTCCTAAAGCTACTCTCTGCCGTTGACCTCCACTTAATTCACTAGGTTTGCGAGTCAATAATTGTTTTATTCCCAACAATTCCGCTGCAGCCTCAACTCTTTTATTAATTTCTTTCTTATCCATTTTTGAAAGTTTTAAAGAAAAGCCCATATTTTCTCTCACATTCATATGTGGATATAACGCATAGCTCTGAAATACCATAGCAATTTTACGTTCTTTTGGAGGTAGATAAGTAACGTCAGCATTATCAAAATAGATCTTTCCTGAAGTTACATATTCTAAACCTGCTATTAAGTTTAGGCATGTTGATTTACCGCACCCAGATGGACCAACAAGAACAAGGAATTCTTTATCAAGTATCTCTAAATTTATATCCTTTAGAACAACTACATCTTCGCCAAATTGTTTATTCACATTTTTTAATCTAATTACAACCATTTTTCTTTACCTCTTTAAACGTACAACTTAACCTTTCACTGCACCCATAGTTAATCCACTCACTATTTTTTTCTGAAATATTAATACGAATATAATTAAAGGAACTGTAGCCAACGACGTTGCAGCCATTAAGGTAACAGTAGTATCCCAAAGTGCTGTTTGAGATAAATCATTAAAAACAAACCTTACTATTGCCTGAGGAACCGTTTGATTGATATCAGTAGTGATGAAAATGCGTGCAAATAACAATTCATTCCAAGAAGAAATAAAAACTAAAATCCCACAAGTAAAAATTCCAGGAACAGTTAAAGGTAAGAAGATTTTTCTGAAAATTTGGAAATTTGAAGCTCCGTCTACCTTAGCTGCTTTTCTTAATTCTTCTGGAATCTCGTTAAAAAAAGCAACTAAAACAAAAACGGCTAGTGGCAAATTGAAAGCAGAGTATGGCAGTACTAATGCAAAAATGTTGTCTTGGAATTGAATGAATGGGATTAATGCTGATAGAAATGCTGTTTGTATAAAATAAGGTATTATTATAATTAATGGTGGTAAACTATTCATTGAAAAAATGAAGGAATTCAATGTAGATTTTCCAGGAAAATCAAATTTTGCTATAGCATAAGCGATTAATGATCCAGTGGTAATTGTTAAAAGTACTGTAAGTCCTGCTAATATTAAACTATTTAACAATGCTATACCAAAAGAAACACCTGTAAATTGAGAAGTTTGAAATAATAGCACATATGCTTCGATAGAAAATATTTTAGGAATTATTTCAAAAGAAGTAGGATAAGTGAATGGATCTCTGAATGAATGTAAAACAACCCACCCAAAAGGAAATGCACAAAACAAGCACATAAACCCAACTGCTATATAAAAAATTATTGATTTTAATTTTCTCTTTCTTATGTACCACATAATTTTCCTTTCTGAAGGAGCTTCAATTCTTGATTCTTGAAATCCTATTTCTTCTAAATATTCTTCAGTACCAAGCAAATCATCTGACTTTTCATAAACTTTACTAACTTCTGCTTTATTACCTTTAGTTTCACCTTTTTCTCTTCTTCGAGTAAAATAAAATATAATAACAGCAAACATTATTATTAAGGCAAATAGTAATACTGCAATAGCAGAAGCTAAACCATATTTAGAATTAGTATATACATTGTAGGCTTGAACTGTCATAGATGCTACCCTTGGATCTTGAAATATAACTATCGCATCATATACCCTCAAAGCCTGCATCATTCGAAAAACTAAGGCTATTCCTATACCAGGCTTAATTAAAGGCCATGTAATATATCTGAATTTTTGCAATCCAGATGCACCTGCTACATCTCCAGCTTTGTATAAATCTCTTGATACAATCTGAAGAGCCGCTAAAATTAATAATGTTATAAAGGGAGTCGTCTTCCAGACATCTATTACAATTGCCGTGAACATTGTTGTAGAAATTTCTATTTCTCCCATGAATGGACTGAAGGGGAAAAGTATTGGAATCGTAAATATTGTCTCAGCTACACCATAAGATCCAAAAAATTGCACTGGGTTCATGTTTAGTAAGGCTAAGAAGCTGTTAATCAATCCATAATCTTCTAAAGGAGCAAAGATTTTATAACGAAAGATTGTGGCAGATGCTACTGTAGGTATTGCCCAAGGGATTAATAATGTTGCACGAGCTATACCCCTTCCTTTAAATTTTTTATTTAATATCAGTGCAAATCCTATACCTAATACGAATTCAATTGAAACAGAAACAATTGAAAAAAACAAAGTTTGATAGGTATATTGATAAAAAGTTTGGCTCGCATCCTTTCCAAAAAATAAAAGGTTATAATACTGAGTTAAAACGAATTGATTTCCGAAGAAATTTGAGCCTTGACTATCTCGCAAACTAATAATTATCCCTACTGCAATAGGTAGTAAAATAGCTATAGCAAATAATAATAACGCGGGAGATACTATAGCAATAATGAATTTACTATCAGATGGGGGTTTATTCTTTTTACTTTTAGGTAATACAACCTCTAACTTTTCAGTAAGTGATGTTGTTGACATATTTAATCATAATTTAAAATTTTAAAAATTATTAAAAAAAAAAGAGAATTTGGTTTTATTTAAAATTATTGTTTAATTTTTTTCCGTTTTATTACAATGACTATCGAAATCGTTGACATCATTGCAATTAGAAGTAAACCAATCTGAAACCCAGGGATTGCAACTTCTGGAACTGGTGCTAAAATATCTTCAATATCACTTTGCAAATTCTGTAGTCCCACTGTGGCAGTTACATCACAACTGATTATGCTAACGAAATTTTCATTAATTTTCCCACTTATAGTAGAATATTGTGCGTTTTTAGGTCTAGCAAGGGTGCTATCTGAAGCTAAATAGAAGTCATATACATATGCTTTATCAGGTGGTAAAGAACTATAAGTTTCTTTCAATGCTGGAAAGTGTCCTAATGTATCTAAAGCATAGTATTGTGAATGATTAGAACTTAAGAAACGTGTGAGATTAAGAGCTGCCTCTTTATGATTACTATATGTAGAAATACCAAGGATTTGCCCACCAACGCAAGAAGACTTCTCATCAGGGGTACCATGGAAAGTTGGTATGGCAGTTATTCCAAAAGACGCATTATATGGTGAAGCAAGAGTTAATGAGTACATATAAGGCCAATTTCTAATAAATAAAGCATGACCCGCCAACCAAGCTGCATGTGAGGTTCCTTCATTATAAGTCAGAGCAACTCTTGGAATGATATAGGGTGAGTTTATTAAATCTTGTGATGCTGGTGGTTTAGGTGGAATTAACGCTTTCAGAAAAGATAATGCATCGATCATTGCTTGTTGAGTAACATTAGGAGTACCATCTGGATTAAAAATATCTGTTACCCCGTTACTTCCGATCCACTCTTGAAAGTTGACAGTACCTCCTTCATAGGCTGAAAGTTGAGCAATATATCCAAATAAATTAGGATCATTCTCATATTGAAGTACTGCATTCGCAGTGGCATTTAGTTCAGCCCATGTATCAAAATCAGCAGTGGTCCATCCACCAGGTCCAAATGTATCATTCAATAAATCTGTTCGATAATATAAAACGCCCATATCAAGGAAGTATGGGAATGCCCAAACAGAACCCTTATATGTAGCGGAATCTACCATCCCGCCAACATAATCATCCATTTCATTCGATAATAAAAGCGGAGACAAATTCTCGAGCCAACCATTATCCACAAATTGAGCTGTCCATATTACATCCATGCCTATAACATCGAGATCGGACGATTGAGCAGCTAAGCGAGTTGAAACATACACAAGCTGATCATCAGAAGTTGTACCAGAAGCAAGAACGTTAACACCATCTACTCCTGAGCCCAAATCTGATGCTAAAAAGTCAGGAATAACACCAGTTACCCCTGGTTGTTGTTCTGTTGTTACTACAATATTAAGAATTAAAGGAGCAGAAGTTTTAGGTTGTGATACTGCGCTGGCTGGAAATACAAAAAATGCAAGTGGAAATAATGTCAATAGTCCAATTAACAAAATTACGGATTTTTTATTTGTAATTCTTCTCATTTATTACATATCACTTCATTTTAAAGTTTAATTTCAAAATTTTCTTGTTTAATTTAAGTTATTTAAAATTTGAGAAAAAATTGCTTATAAATATATCCTTTATAATTATTTTGTTATAGTAAATGAATCTTCATAACTCAATTTGAGTATATTTATAATTAAGCTCTCACATTCTCACACTTCACAAACATAAAAGAATTACGCTTTAAAAATAAGTCCGAGGACGCCACCAATGATTATGAGAAACGGATCAATAAATATAAATGTAAGAACCAATGGTATTGTAATAATTGAATTGCTAAAGATTGTTATAAACATTCCAATAATTGCAATTCCTCCAGCAAGAAGTATTATATAATTTCCATATCTTTTCCCCAGAAGAACAATAATAATTCCAAGATAACCTATAATGCTTAAGATCAATGGCATAAAAAAAGCTAAAAAAACACTCGGAACGGTGATTAAAAGAGACATAATATTCTCATTATTTATTCCAATAATACCTGCAAATAACAACATAACAACTCCAATTAATACAATAAATAAATTAATTTTTAGATTCTGTTTTGTATGTTCTGTTTTTAGAAGAAACCCTAAAAAATTGAATAGAAATAGATAAATTAGGGTAGTTATTAAAGCTGAAATAATTCCATTTAACCAACTTAATTGAATACTTAACCCATATTGTCGATGGATGTTATATAAGTATAAAAATAACAAATAAAAACCTATAATGCTATATAATATTAACTTTTTAATTCTTTGTTTATTATAGGTTTTATATTCTTCAATAAGTCCCTTAAATTCCATAATTAATAGACTAATAGAGATTATCAATTTTTATATATTACAAAATTATTGACTTATTTTTAAATATCACTACTAATAAATATTTATTCTTCAAAATCTTTAAATTTGATTCAATGATTTTTCTGTGCTATTAAAAATATAAGGAAAATAAATTTAATACAAATAATCTTCTTAGGATATAATAAATATTAAAATAGTGAAGTTAATGGAAAACGATAAAAAGAGTTTGTTAGAGGCCTATAGAAAATTATTAGGAGAAAATTCAATAAAAAAACTGTTAAAACTTTCTAAAGAGTTCAGTAATATGTCTGTTTTACATGTAAATTCTACTAAATTTGGTGGTGGAGTAGCAGAGATTTTACAAAATATGGTCCCACTTATGAATGAATTAGGAATTAATACAGAATGGAAAACTTTTACCGCTCCTGATGCTTTTTTCGAAATCTCAAAAAAAATGCATAACGCATTGCAAGGTGATAAAAGTATTCAGTTTACCGAGGAGGAGGTCAAATTATTCATTGAACAAGCTAAATCTACATATGAACAAGTTCATCCTGATGCTGATTTCAATATAATTCATGATCCTCAACCAAGCCCACTAATTAACTTTGCTGAAAGTAAGCATGGTAAGTGGATCTGGCGCTGTCATATTGATACTTCGGATCGAAATCCTCAAGCTTGGGAATTAATCTCTCCTTATTTGGCTTTTTACGATGCTTTAATTTTTACAAAATTAGAATATGCCAAAGATAGTCTCAAGAATTTTATCTATCAAATCACCCCATCTATTGATCCTTTTTCTAAAAAAAATGAGGAATTATCGATTGAAGAATCTAAAAATATAGTAAAAAAGTATATTCCATTAGATCGCCCTTTAATAACTCAAGTTTCTCGATTTGATCCATGGAAAGATCCTCTTGGGGTAATTGATGCTTATAAAATCGTTAAAGAGAAGACACCCATACAACTCGCTCTTGTGGGCAGCTTAGCCCATGACGATCCCGAAGGGAATAGATGGTTACAAAAAATTAGAGATTATATTGGAAATGATCCTTATGTTCATGTCTTAAGTAATCTTGATGGTATAGGTAATTTAGAAGTAAATGCCTTTCAGCGTGTTTCGGATATAATTTTGCAGAAATCAATAAAAGAAGGTTTTGGACTTACTGTTACTGAAGCACTTTGGAAAAAAATTCCAGTTATTGGGGGCAACGTTGGAGGAATCAAACTTCAAATTGAGAATGGCATAAATGGTTTTCTTGTTAATAATGTTGATGAAACTGCTGAAAAAATTCTATATTTATTAAAGAATCCCAAAAAAGCTAAGGAAATGGGTAGAAAAGGACATGATAAAGTAAAAAAAGAATTTCTTTTACCCAAACATGTTGAGAAATATTTAGATTTGTTTAAAAAAGTAATGTAATAGTTAAACAATAGCAAATAGTTTAATTACGGAAAGACATTATCTTTTTAAATTTGGAATAGGAAACCGTATAAATTTAATATGACGGTTTTCTATCTGTAAAAATGGGTTTTACTATATCTCAAAGTCTTTTAATAGTGGTATAGTTTATCAGTTTCAATTATTCTACTCTATTACTAAATCAGAAACTATTAAATATTAGTAAATCAATATAAAAACAACATTTAAAATAAATATTTTAAAGTGACATTTATGTCTGATGTAGAAAGAGAACAGTTTTCTTTAAAACATACCTTAGCTTATAGCTCAGGGCTATTTTCTGATGTCTTATCTTATCAATTTTTTACATTCTTGATATTTACATTTTACTATTCTGTTATCGGTCTACCAACTGATTGGATTACCATTGCCTTTATTATTTGGAGTGTTTGGAATGCCCTAAATGATCCTATGTGGGGCATAATTTCAGATAGGACAAATACAAAATGGGGAAAACGACGTCCGTATATAATCATAAGCTTTATACCACTCTGTGTTATAACAATTCTTCTATGGACACCAATTACTACATCTCCTATAATTACCTTCTTTTATTTCTTAATAATTATAATTCTATTTGACACAATTTATACTTTATACAGTATCAACCAAACTTCACTTTTTCCAGAGATGTTCCAATCATTAGAATTAAGATCAAAAGTAAACAATGTAAGACAGATATTTTCTGTTATTGGTCTCATTTTTGCTTTTATAGTGCCTAGTTTCTTCATACCTGATTATACCCTTTCCCAATTTGCACCTAATTATATAGGTACTGGAATTTTTATGGCAATTGTTATGGCTATCGGTGCTATTATCTTCATTAAATGGGGTATTAAGGAAAAGGCTGAATTTGTTATTGATAAGGCGACTACTCCATCATTTCTTAAGTCTATAAAAATAACTTTTAAAAATAAGGCTTTTATTTGTTATGCATTAACTGCTTTAGCTAATTGGTATGTATTCGGGATGCTTCCTACTATTGTGCCACTCTTTGGGAAATTTGTACTCAACACTCCAGATGCATTGCTTCAATCAGTGCTGCTTGGGCTAGCTTTTGTATCAGCTATAATATTTATTTTTCTGTGGCGTTTTGTAACTCTAAAACTTGGATTGAGAATAGGCTTTATTTTATCGATGATAGCATTTATTCTTGTATTAATTCCATTTATTTGGATATCTGATTTTACATCTGGCTTGGTAGCATTCTTTTTTGTAGGTCTTGGCTTATCAGGATCCTTATTTTTCAGAGATCCTTTAGTTTCCGCTATCGCTGATGAAGATGAACTTAAAACAGGTGTTCGAAGAGAAGGAAGCTTTTATGGTGTAAATGCTTTAGTTATAAGACTCTCAACAATCTTCATCTTTCTTACAATAAATTCAGTATTTGAAAGTGTAGGATGGAGAGTTTTTACTCCAGAAACAGCAGGCCCTGATACCGTAATTGGATTAAGAATGCTAATGTTTACTTTCCCAGTAATAGCACTGGCTTTCGGAATTGTAATGATGCTACTTTTTCCTATAACTAAGAAAAAGTTTGAGAAGTTAAAAGAAGACGTAAATAAACTACATGAAGAGAAACGTGCGAAATTATCTGCATAATAATTATTTATCCTTTTTTTTATTACTTTTTTAAAATACTCAAAAAAATAAAATTGATATTATGAAGGAAAAACCAAATATCATTTTGTTTATCACTCATGATCAAGGGCAATTTATTGGGTGCTATGATTCAAAACAAACCCCAAATTCATTGAAAACTCCAAATTTAGATAATGTAGCTCGAGATGGGATAAAATTTAACAATTATTTTTGTACAGCTCCACAATGCAGTCCCAGTCGGGGAAGCATACAAACATCTCTTTATCCTCATCAAAATGGATTAATGGGTTTAGTGGATCGAGGTTGGACTTTACCCGAAACAAATAAAACCCTTCCGATGTATTTAAAAGAAAATGGATATACAACACATTTACTTGGATTACAGCATGAGTCGATGGACGCCCAAACACTCGGATATGATACGATGAGTAAAAGAGGGCATGTAATTAACTATTCCTGTAATCGAATGAAAAGGAAATATCGCGACTTTTTGTCAGAACATAAAAATATTAAAAAACCTTTTTATGCATGTATCGGATCATGGGAAGTACATCGACCATTTGGAGGATGGGGTGATCCAGTTGACCCAGTTAATGTTAAGGTGCCACCTTACTTACCTGATAATGATATGATACATGAAGACTTCGCAGACTATTATGGTGCTATTCACATAGTTGATGAAACAATAGGAAGATTAATGGAACATTTAGAATCCTTCGGATTGGCGGAAAATACTCTATTTATATTTACAACAGATCATGGTGAACCATTTCCAAGAGCTAAATGTACGCTTTACGACCCTGGCATTAAAACTTCACTCTTAATGTCTTTTCCTAACTCGGATCTCTTTAGCAATGGAAAGGAAATTAGTCAAATGATCAGTAATATTGATCTGCTCCCTACGATATTGGATTATATTGGAGCAAAGATCCCAAAAAATATTGAAGGGGAAAGTTTTCTAAAGTGTCTTAGAAACCAAGCTGAACCTTTTAGGAAAGAAATTTATACTGAAAAAACTTTTCATGAATTCTATGATCCCATGAGAAGTATTAGAACAGAGAAATATAAGTATATTGTGAACTTTGAAAAATTTCCAGCATTATATCAAATAGATTTATTTACTGCCCCTTTCAAAACAGGAAAATATATGACGGAGTTAATCAAGAAACCTCGTCCCGATGAAGAATTGTATCATCTTATATCTGATCCTACGGAAATGAATAATCTTTGCTCTAATTCTGAATATAAGTCAATTAAAGAAACGCTTAAAGTCAAATTATTTAGATGGTTAAAAGAAACGAATGATCCAATATTACAGGGAAAAATCAAGGATTTAAGAACTGATCCACCCAAAATATTTTGAAATAGGAAAAGTATAATTTAAAATAATTAATTTTATTTTCCTTATTGATATATCTTTATCTTGAGGGTTGTAAAAAATGGTAGGAATTAAAAAATATCTCTGGATTTTACCAATATGTAGTGCTATTCTAGCTATAATTGGATTATTAACACCCGTGGCTTTTGTTATTTATAGTGAAGGGGGATTATTCTTTTGGTTATGGGCATTAAATTTAAGAACGAATACTGGTGAAGTATGGTTTAATACAGATACGTTAGCAATGGTTGGAGCCGTATTAGAAACAATAGTGATTATCCTTGCTATATTGATTTTAGTATTTACGGTATTTCAACTCCGAAAAGATGGCAAAAACTTGAAACGAATTAAAATTATGTGGTTAATATGTGGTATTTTGCTTGCTGTTGCTCCAATAGGTTATGTGATTGGAGCAGAATTTTATATCTCGGGTTTCTGGACAAATTATTCTGTAGGGTTTGGTATAATCGGCCCATTCATAGCGGCAGCAATAACAATATTAGCTATTTTTATTTATAAGGATTAGACACGATTCCATAATCATAAAAATTAAATAACTCCAAATTTTTTTATTTTTATTCTATATCAGTTTAATTAATTAGAATTTGGGGATAACACATGTCTTATTTTTGTAAAATTCAACAAGTGGATATACCACTCGTATCAGTTGGCACATCAACTTTTTTAGGGGCAGGACAGTTTGGAAAGAATGCAAAAATATATCGTAAGCAATTTTTACATAATTCCAATGCGATCTTAGAGATACTTGAAGCTTGCTACCATGCAGGGGGGCGTGGAATTGAAGTAATTCCAGCAGGAAAGATTTCTGAAGCCATAAAGATATTCAGTGAAACTTATAATGATTTTGTTGTTACAGGTTCAACATTTCCAGCTCCCGATCCACTGATTGATGATTTAGTTGATATGAATGCTAAAATAATTTTTGTTCATGCTTCGGTCTCGGATCAGAAAAATGAAAAGCTTCGCCAGTTATTAGATGAAGTCTCTTCTCGGGGTGTTATTCCAGGTATTGCGGTACATAATCCAGTATCCACTTTAAAGTACGTTTTCGACAATTTACCCGAGATTAAAACATTTTTAATCCCTTTTAATATGAAAGGAATATTTATGGGAAATCAAAAAGAAGTGGAAAATATAGTAGATTCTCATTTAGATTGTGCGTTTATGGGTATGAAGACTCTAGCTGCAGGTAAGCTTGATCCCGAGATCGCATATGATTACATATCAAATCATAATATCTGTTGTGCTTCAATCGGAATGGTTACAACCGAAGAGGTAAATATCACTACTAAATTTGCTTTAAAGGCATTCAGATAATAAAAGAAATAACTAATATTTAATTCATTTTTTTGAATTCTTTCTTATCTCTTCAAAAAGTGTCTTAAACGGAGAATCCTTCTTATAAAACACAAGAGGTTCACCAATTGGTGCGTATAGTTCTTTCCAACCTTTACGATATTCCTTTCCCGACCATATATGAACCCAATTATCATCAGGTAAATAAATCTTCCATTTATCGACATTTGGCTTAATAACTGGAGCAATTAATAAATCTGGACCTAGCATAAATTGATATTTGATGTGAAAAAGTTCAGTATCATTCTCGTAATGCATAAAGCAACCTCTCATTACTGGTAATCCGTGCTTTTGATATATTTCAGAAAGATGTTGTAAATAGGGTGTTAATTGAACATGAATTCTAACCATTTTAGCTAAATGATTAAGAGTTTCTTCATCAGAATCAAATTGCCAATTGACATCAGGACGATTTCCTTCATGTGTTCGCATAAGCATTGAAAAAGTTGCAATTTCTGCCGATCTCATGAAAAGTTCTTTTGTTCTTTTATATTCTCTGTAACTAGTATAGCATCCAATATCAAAATGGTAGTAACCAATTCCACATAAGCCCATGCTAATACTTGAAGGAATAACTGAAGGAAGTCCTAAGTTTTCATCCCAATCAACTCGTTGATCTCCCGAAAAATGCATCATTGTATATTTTGAGGAGTAAGTAAAACCAGAACGAGTGAAAAATATTAATTTATCAAGATTGTCTCCTTCTTTTACTACTTCATAGTTTAATTTATTCCATAATGTTGGAGATAAGTTATGAAACTCTTCTCCCGATATCCCAGAATGTGGTACTCCATCAACAGGAACATATTCACCATAATCCACCATCCATCCATTCAATCCAATGTCAATCATATTTTTCTTAATGACTGATTTAATCCATTGAACGGCATCTGGGTTTGAAAAATCTATTTGAGCAGCAGGAAAATCAGTCATCATTACAAGATAGTCGTCTCCTTTATCATTTTTAATGCAGTATCCCTTTTTTGAAGCTTCCTTGTAAAGATCTCCTTCAATCGCAAGCATAGTGTTGATATATCCCAAAAATTTAATTCCCTTTGAATTTAGCTTT
>CAYUTF010000004.1:0-88591 GCA_964447495.1 uncultured archaeon | reverse complement strand
CTCCACAAATTATTGGTAAAGAAAATAAACAGGGTAGAGAGCTTCCTAACACTCCAATTTCTTCAAGAGCAACCACCTCACATTCCCAATTTAATCCTCGACCCCCATATTTCTTTGGTGTTCTCATAGCTATTAAATTATGCTTACCAAGTTTCTGTAAAAATTCGATTGGATAATTTATTTCTTCCTTATCCATTTGCTTTAGTAGAGAATGCGGAACTTCATCTCTTACAAAATTTCGAACCTCTTCCTTTATTTCTTTCGCTTCTTTAGAAATAATATAATCAAACATGTTTTAATCTCCCTAGAACAATTAATCTATGATAATATAATCATAGGTTCAATAAAAATAAATTTTACAAAATAACATAAATTTGCTTACTTTATTAAAACTTTAGTATAAGAACCTATATTAAGCAACAAATGTTATATTACAAACTAATAACTGCTTAAATTGATTGATTTATTAATGTTCAAGAAGTATTCTGAATATCCAAAACCTTTTAGAATCCTAGTACTTGCCACTTTTATAGATCGGTTCGGGGGTTTTCTTCTTTTTCCATTTTTTTCTTTATATATCACAGAGCGTTTTAATGTAGGATGGACTGAAGTAGGGTTCATGTTTACAATGTTTTCAGCTGGAAGTTTAATTGGTAGTACTATTGGAGGTGCAATGGCTGATAAGTATGGCCGTCGCTTGATGGTAGTGTTTGGATTGATAACTAGTGGAACTGGTAGCATCATTCTGGGTTTTATAGATAATTTGGCATTATTCTATATTGTTGCAGCTATATTAGGTATACTCGGCGATTTTGGGGGCCCTGCTCGACAAGCAATGGTAACCGATTTATTAGGAAAAGAAAAGCAAGTTGAAGGTTTTGGAATTCTTCGTGTAGCTGTTAATCTTGCGGCTGTTGGGGGTCCAATACTTGGAGGTTTTATTGTGTCTCAATCCTATCTACTTCTGTTTATTTTAGATGCTATTAGTAGTATAATTACAGCAATTATTGTCATAGCGGTCATCCCTGAAACAAAACCACAATTAGAAGAGGGAAAACAACATGATTCTGTTATTAAGACTATTAAAGGATATAAAGAAGTATTGAAAGATTGGCAGTATATATTATTTTTAGCAATATCTGCAATAACTGTTATAGTATATATGCAAATGAATAGTACCTTGTCAGTATATTTATATTACACTTATGGTTTTCCAAAAAATATGTTTGGTTTTTTGTTGAGCATGAACGCTTTAATGGTGGTAGTATTTCAATTTTGGATTACAAAAAAAATGTCAAAATATGCACCGATGAGGGTAATCGCAGTAGGTACATTATTATATATGATTGGTTTTGGCATGTATGGTTTTATTTCTGAAGTATATCTGTTCTTCATAGCTATGATAATCATAACTATAGGGGAAATGATTGAAATGCCATTAGGACTGTCTATTGCAGGAATCTTTGCTCCAGAAGATAAAAGAGGGCGATATATGGCAGTTTTTGGCTTCCATTGGGCAATTCCCAACCTTTTTGGAGTATTACTCGCTGGATTAGTTGGTGATACTTTGGGTGGTCAATGGATTTGGTATTTTGCTGGCATTCTTTCTCTCGTTGCTGCAATTGGATTTTGGTTATTACATAGAATAACAAAAGATAGATTTAAAGGTATTCATGAATCTTCAAATTCGCTTCTTTAGAAATAATATAATCAAACATGTTTTAATCTCCCTAGAACAATTATTCTATGATTATATAATCATAGCTTTAAAAAAAATAATAATTAGATGAAATAAATTTAATAAAGCAAAAAAGTTTAATTTTTCAAATAAAACTTCAAATAAACTTTGGAGTTCGTTTAGAGTTCAAACAAAATCACTTTATATGGAGTAAATCCTTTTATTTATAAATATTATATCAATTTAAATTAACAATTAGTAAGTAAGATACAACGAAACTGGTAGATTGGATATGTTTGCAAAATTTAAACATACATTCAGCGAGTATCCCAAATCATTTAAGGTATTGACTCTTGCTACGTTTATTGACCAACTGGGGACTTTCCTTTTATTTCCTTTTTTTGCTATCTATATAACCTGGCGTTTCAAAGTAGGGATGACAGAAGTAGGATTTATCCTATCAATTTTTTCAGCAGGAAATATAATAGGAGGAGTAATAGGAGGTGCATTGGCAGATAAATATGGTCGCCGCAAAATACTCTTATTTGGTTTAGTTGTGAGTGGGTTAGGAAGTATATTAATGGGTTTAGTTAATGATTTAAACACCTTATTGATACTTGTTACATTTTTAGGTCTGATAGGTAGTTTTGGAGGTCCAGCACGCCAAGCTATGGTTGCAGATTTGCTTCCAAAGGAAAGACAAACAGAAGGATTCGGAATTCTTCGAGTGGCATTTAATTTATCAGCAACCATTGGACCAGTTTTGGGAGGCTTTTTAGCTTATCAATCTTATATGTTTTTGTTTATTGCTGATGCCATAAGTAGTATAGTAACAGGTGTAATTGTGTTTGTAGTTATTCCAGAGACAAAACCTCAAAAACCAGAAGATAAACCAGAAGAATCAATGCTTAAAACGATTACAGGATATAAGGAAGTATTAAAAGACGGAGTATATATGGCTTTTCTATCGGTCTCAGCAATAATGGTTTTAGTATATATTCAAATGAATAGCACACTTTCAGTATTCTTAAATACATATCACAATTTTCCTACAGAAAGTTTTGGATTATTATTAAGCATGAATGCATTAATGGTGGTCCTTTTCCAATTTTCGATCACAAGAAAAATATCAAAATATGATCCTATGAAGATGATGATCTTTGGAACATTATTTTACTTGGTAGGATTTACTATGTATGGGTTTATATCAGATGTATATCTTTTTTTTATAGCCATGGCAATCATTACGATCGGAGAAATGATTGTAACTCCAATTGGAACAAGTGCAGCTGCACTTTTTGCACCCGAGGATAAAAGAGGGAGGTATATGGCAATGTTTGGATTCCACTGGGCAATACCAAATCTTTTTGGAGTAATCTTAGCAGGGTTAGTTATGGATAATATTGGACCCAATTGGGTTTGGTATTTTGCAGGCATTTTATGTTTCATTTCAATGATAGGGTTTTGGTTACTTCGAGGAGCTGCGAAAGCTCGTTTTTCTGAAGAGAAGGCATTGATAAATGTAAAATTTGAGGAAAAGACAACCTGATTATTTTTTATATATACGATAGATCGTGAAAGTTGAGTTCACGGATATTCAGGGAATTTTTTTTCTCAACGATATATAATATTTGAATTTATTCCCCAATTACCCAACTCAAGCTTCTTCTACGAATATTCTTGTTTATTCTAATTCCATTATTTATATTTTGCTTTAAGATGTATAAGACATAAGGAAATTTTCGATCTCATGTATAATTTTGTAGTTTCTCTCTTTACTTGTATTTATTTCGAATATATTTCCTTTCATAGAGAAAATAATTTTATAAAAATCTAAGATTTTTATGATTTTTGGTTCCTTTATCGAGAATTGGAAACCAATAAAGTGTTTTTTTTTATTTACTTGTTCTCTAATTTTGATTTTCTCCTCTTTCGATCGTTTACTATAATCCTTTAAGTTTTGAATTGTGTACAGACCATAAATATCTCGTATTTTATTTACAATTGGGTTACCTAAGATAAAGAATTGAGTAGCCGATAAATTTACATTTAAACTCTCAACATCAGAAATTTGATTATCGCTAAGATCTAAAAATTTCAAATTTTTTAAGGCATCAAACCCTTTTAATATCTCTATTTGGTTAGAACTAAGATTTAATTTATCTAATCCTGCAAGTGGTTCAAGACCTTTAACTTCCGTTATGCTATTACCGCTTAAATCTAAATTTTTCAAATCTATGAGTGACTCAAGACCTTTAATATCTAAAATATTTGAAATTCCTTTTTTTGAAAGATTTAAATATGAAACTCCTCTTTTCATTTTGACAAAATATTTCTTTCCATTAATTTCTACAGACATTTTTCTAAAAACCTCCCAAAATAATATCCCAAAGACTTGTATCCTTTTCTTCTTTACCAATAACCATGATTCGCTGGTTAGTTATAAAGATCCTGCCTTTATATAAGGTTGATTGACTTTTATTTCGAAGCTTTCCTTGAAAGTATAATAATAGTTTTTCATTATCTAAAATGAAGAACTTTTCTACAAGATATTTTTCCAGTTCAATTAGTTGATTAGAATCTATTTTAGCTCTTTTGAGAATCTCTAAATAGGATCTAATAATTTTCTTTTTTGAACCAAGGACTTGTGTTTTTTCGAGTAGGAGTTCTCCGAGAAAATCGTAAAATATCTTAATATCAACTGATGCTACTCTCTCAAAGACAGTTCGCAATATAGAACCTAAATTTTTGGTATTAACTTGTTCCTTTAAATCATTAAAAAAAAAATTTTGAGAATTTGACATCTTTAATTGTGTTAATTGTTAATTTTAAATGATAACTGCATAATTCTTTAATTAACTAAAATTTAATCTTTTCGAAACTTGGATTTTGTTAATAAAGTATAAACTTTATACTCTTTAAGAATAAATGTTCAGTTTCACGATTAAATAGATATACATCAATATTACTATGATATCACGCTCATAGTATGAAAATTGGAGAAAATTTTTGAATAATTTATAATCTAATAACTTATTCCTTCTCATCTCTAGCAATTAACCATTTCCATAGGACAATCATGAGAACAAAAATTAGAGCTGAAATGGTTGGAAGCGTTTGTGAAGGTAAATAATTTATAATCACTCCACCGAGAATGGGTGATATTATCTGACCAATACTGGTTAAAGAGTTATTAACACCTAATATACTACCAGCTTCTTCTCTTTTGACAGCATTTGTTAATTTGCTTGTAAGAATAGGGCGAGCTACCCCTGTTCCAAACGCTATAAAGAAATAAGGTACATAAACTATCCAGTACGTCGAAGAAAATATAAGAAAAACCATTGCAAAAATCATAGAAAAAATGCCCATTCCTAAAGTTTTGTTTTCACTAAATTTTTTCAACAATGGATTAATGAGAATACTTTGAAAAATAACCCTAAGCACGCCAATCCAAGCCATATAAAAAGCAACCTCTTGGGCAGTCGCATATATTTGTTTATAAGCAAATAAAGCAGATGAATTCATAAAGAGGAAAAATCCTAAATTATAAATGAAAAAAGCCAAAATTAAACCTCTAGTTATAGTAGATTTAAAGAAATACTTTGCTTCTTTAATAGGAATCATGTCTCCAACCTTGAAAGCTAATTTTTCCTCTCTTTTACTTAGAGATTCGGGTAAAAATGCTATTACTAAAATTATTGAAAGAAGGCTAATTCCAGCAGCAAAAAAAAAAGGGAGTTGAAAAGTTAATTGATAACAATAATCCCCCAATTAACGGTCCAAAAATTAATCCAGCACCAAAAACCGCGCTTGAATAACCAAATATTTTAGTTCGATACTTTGGATCTGTTACATCGCTAATATACGCCTGGCTAACAGTCATGTTACTTCCTAAAAGTCCGTCTACGAGACGAGCAGCGATTAATATCCAGACATTATTAGCTATTCCAAGAAGAAAGAATCCTATTAGTGTGCTCGTTTGACTAAATAATAACAATGGTTTTCTTCCGAATCGATCACTGAGTTTGCCAGTAATTGGACTGGCAAACAGTTGGCATATACTAAAGATACTCAGAATTAAACCAATCTGAAAAGCATTTAACCCTAGAGACAATCCCAAAAATGGGATTACAGGCATCACACTGCTAAATCCTAAGACTTCCGTAAATTGAATCAGGAAAATGATTAATAGGCGTTTATCAAATTTTATTTCTTGAGCTGGTAGTTTCGAACTAAAAAATCTTCACATCTCCACATGTTCATATTTAAAACTAACTTTTATCTAAGAGAGATGTAAATTATTTAAGTTTTATGTCTATATTATCAAACTTATATCTAAAATACATATAAAAAGAGTTAGCCTTTCTTGACATTGACGATCTCCAATGGGAAAGAGGGGATTCGAACCCCTGACCTCTTGGTGTTTTGCTCGATCAATATATTGAAAGGGTTCCGAACCAAGAATCATACCAAGCTAGACTACCTTCCCAAAAAGCGATCTAAATATTAAAAAGAAAAAAGCTATTTAAAATTTATAAAAAGACACTATATTGATTAAATTTCAAATATTTTTCTTGCCTTATCCTCATTAATAGTATTATTTACTAAATCCCAGATTTCACTATAGAAAAACTGCTTATCATCTTTAACCACAAGGGGTAAACTTTCCACACAAGCACTCATATCACAGTATAAACTATTAAACGTAGGATTCTTCATTAATGAAACATCAAAATCTTTAGGATCCTGATAATCTAACACTTTAAATTCGACATTCTTTCCTTTTAACCATTCTAATAATTTCTCACAGAAAAAGCAACTTTTTTTAATAACAATTTTATATTTGGTCATGATTATAAAATTCTAAAAAAGAAAATTAAATCTTTATCTTATAATTTGAAAATTATAGCTTGATTTCAAATTTAATATTTAAATATTCATACCTTGAATTAAGGAGATCTAGTATTCTTGTTGCAAAGTTCTTTAAATTTAGTGCATGAATTGCCTTCTCGTCTGCTTGATTGTGATAGAACTCATGAAGCATCTTTCTTGTTTTTTCTGGGCCATTTTCTTTAAAAAACTTTTCCCAATGTATTGAAATCCTACATATCGATTTTATTATATCATCTGGATATTTTGAATTATCTAAAATTAAGTGGTTATATTTTATTAGAGATTTACTTACACTTTCGAGATAATCAGCAACACCTAATGAATAACGACATAGACTTATTAGATTAGATGTCGTTCTTGTATTTCTAGTATTTGCCGCTTGTTCAAAACAGGACCATGCTTTTAACCATTCATCGTTATGAATTCCATTAATTCCATCATTTATCATAGCAACATTAATAATATCACTCAGATCAACATCATGTCCTCTTTTTATTTTCTTATCGAAGATATTCTTAAGACTCGATCCCTCAAGATAACTACCCGCACCGAAATCTAACAATTGGTTCAAATTATTTGCTGCAAAAAGCATTTCACGCCGAATTTCATTAGTATTTGGGTTTTTCCACTCTATTATTTTCTCCCATTCACCAGTATCTTTATTTTTGACAAATGCACAATCCTTAAGTGAAGAATCTAATAAAGCAATGTGAAACATCCAAAAATCAATGTCATCTGTAAATCGTTTTCTTCTCCAATCCCGTGTAGTATATTTACCCAGATAAAGTTTTAAGGTCCCTCTAAGCAACCCAAGTTTACCAAATTTTAAAGAATCACGTGCCTCTTGACAATAATGATGATTTGGATTATTTGAACACTCCTCCAATTTTTTTAGAACCTTTCTTGCTTCACGTGCAACTAAATCACAGGGAATATTCCCATCTGAAGGATATTGTCTTGATCCTCCCTCAACAAATCTTTCAAATAGTGTTAAGTCGTTTTGAGGAATTGAATACCAAGGATTAGCAAAAATTGCTTTTTCAAAAACATAATGGGAAAATCCATTACTATCTTTCCAATTCTTATCCCAAAGAGACGAAACTTCCCTAAGATTGTCTCCCTTTTTCATTGCATCCGCTTGTATATCCCATATTCCCTTCATATCAAACACATACTTAATATTGTTAAAAATTACTAAATATATGATTCATAAATTTTTCTATATTATAAATCCAATCGTATTAATCTATTATCGAATTTAATTTTAATATAAAATAGTATAAATAGTATTCTCCTCTTAAGAGAATTATGAATGATTTCTTTACAATTTACACCTATACTCCCTGGGATAATCTTAGAACAAATGAATTAACAGAAATTAGATTACTCTCTCTTAAAAGCCTATTAAAGAGTTATCCTGTCATCGAACCTGCATTTTTTGATGATTTAGTGTCCAATCTCTATAATTTTCAACATTATTCTAGAATCAAAAGTATTAAAAGGATTAATGGAACGAATAAAGAAGATTATGATATTAGTCCATGGATATTCATCTGGGCAATGGATTCTGTAAGAAGAATCTATCAACTTTTATTCCAGAAAATGAAAAATGAAACAGAAGGTTCACAAGCAACGTTAGTGGCTCTTGCCCCACCCGAAATAGGCAAATTATTTTCCGAATATAAAGAAGAAGCTATATTAAGAACCCTCTCAATTCTTAATAATCCCAAAGAAATGAAATTTCTGATAGTTTTAGTTCCTAAAGGTAAGTCTATTGCTGAAGAACAACAACTCTTACCCATTAGTGAGTCAAAACTTGATAACTTAAAATTTATAAACACATTAAAGAAGATGCCTAATATTAAGGGAGAATGGTTTCCTTCTTTTGATCCAAGATGTCCAGTATGTAAAGGGATAATGACAGAGTTAAAAGATTATAAATTGGGTTTCAAGAAACTAGTATGCCCCCAATGTGGATATGAAAAAAAGTAATAATTTTAAAAAATAAGATAATGATTTTTATTAGATAATATGGTATATATTAATATTAATAAATTAAGGAGAAAATAATTAAAATGTTTATCGCAAGTCTTGATCTTGGTACAACAGGAGTTAGAACCTTTATTTTTGATGTTGCTGGTACTATTTTAGCGAGTGATTACCAAGAATGGGAGAGTTATTATCCTATTCCTTCATATGTTGAACAAGATGCAAATTCTTGGTGGGAATCACTAAAAAAAACAATTGAAGCAGCAATTAAGAAAAGTGGTATTGATCAAACTGAAATTGTAAGTTTATCCGTTACAAATCAGCGGGAAACTATTGTTCCAGTGGATAAAGATGGCAATACCTTACATAATGCTTTAGTATGGCAAGATAGGAGAACTACAGATCAAGTAGAATTTATAAAGAAAAAAATCGGGATAGATAAAATTTACAAAACAACCGGTTTAACCATAGATCCTTATTTTTCTGCCACTAAAATTCTTTGGTTTAAAGATAACAAACCTGAGATTTATAATAAAGCTTACAAATTTCTATTAGTATCCGATTATATACTATTTAAGCTAACAGGTCAATTTCTTACCGATTATTCTAATGCTAGCCGGACTATGCTGTTTGATATTAATAAACTAAAATATTCTGAGGAAATTGCATCAGAGCTTGAATTAGATTTAGATAAAATGCCTGAAGCTCTAGAAAGTGGCACAGATGTCGGTGAAATAACCACAGATGAAACTTTATTTGATAAAAAAACATTGGTCGTTACAGGTGCAGGAGATCAACAGTCAGCGGCACTAGGAGTTGGAGTCACATCACCAGGAACGATTAAGTTAACGACAGGGACAGGAAGTTTTATGTTAGCATATTTAGACAAACCGAACTTTGATCCTAAGAAAAGAGTTTTGTGTAGTTGTCATGCTGTTCCTGGTGCCTGGGTTCAAGAAGCAAGTATTTTTACAACTGGAGCGTATTTAAGATGGTTTAGAGATGAATTAGCTCGTGAAGAATGCTTAGAAGCACAAAATCAAAATCAGGACGCATATGATATAATAACTCGAGAAGCAAATGGATCTAAAGTAGGAGCCAATGGGATAATAACCATTCCTCATTTAGTTGGAGCAGGTGCTCCACATTGGAATCCTTATGCTAGAGGTATTATTTTTGGATTAGCATTAGGGCAAAAAAGGAGAGATTTAGCTCGTGCTATACTTGAGGGTGTTGCTTTTGAAGTAAAAAAAAATGTTGAGGTATTTCAAGAATTAAATATCAAACCAATAGAACTAAGATTAACTGGAGGAGGTTCACGTTCTGATCTATGGAATCAGATTATATCAGATGTTTTAGGAATCACCTGTGTTCGTAATGTTATTGAAGAGGCAACTTCATTAGGAGCTGCTATATTAGCAGCTTCCGGGGCAGGAATATTCCCCGATATAGCAAAAGCAGCTGAAAGCATCTGCAAAGTCGATCAAAAATGGCTTCCAGATAAAAGTAGACAAACCAAATATAATGAACTTTACAAATTTTCTTATGATTTATATAATCTGCTTCAAAGTAAAAATACCTTCAAACGCTTCAACGAAATTATTCAAAACAAAGATATGGATTAAAATTTTTACCTCTTTTATACTTTTTATTAATTTTGGCTTTAATACTCAATTTTATATAGTTTTATTGTTATAAGTTCATTAAATAGTTATAAAAGGTTCAGAAAAAAATGGAAGAAAGTCATTCAAGTATTAAAGCAGATTACTCGTCTAGACAAAGAGCTGCTGGAGAAATATATTATATTTTTATTGTTGCTGCTTGTATTATTACAATTGGAGGTCTTGTATGGACTATTGTTGATTATTGGATGCCAGCAGGAAAATTAGGAGCATTTTTAGAATTAAATTTAGGGTATCAAATTGCTATTGTAGCAGGGTTTTTAGCAGGGTTATTTTTTTTACTCATCTTTTTCTTTGGTCTCTTCAAAAAAGGAAGTAAATGGGTTCTCAAATTTTTATTTAAGACTCGCAACATAGAAGAGAGATTCAAGAATAGACTAGACGTTAAAATCGCAGCTGGAGGATTATTGATAAGCGTTATAGCGCTCATTGGAGGTACTATATATGCGTTAATTAGTGATCTTTTGCTAGAACCGGGTACAGACTCTCCGTTCTCAAACCTTTTACGTACTTTCACTTCAGGAAACTGGACACTGTTTATAGGATTGGCATTATTTGCAGCAATTGCAATCTCATTATTTATTGTCTACTTTTGGAAAAATGGTTATTATCTTATTCTAAAAATTATGGGTACACTAGAAAAATAGATTTTATAATTAATGATTTTTTCTTCATTTTTATTCAAATTACTAAATTTATGCTCTTACTTCATTTTTATTTTTCAAATTTCTTATTTTTACACAATGCCCTCAAAGGTTGGAATTGTTTTCAATTATCTTCAGTTACCAGATGTATTACAATATCCATTTGTGATCAATAAAAGGAAAGATGGAATTCTAATCAAAAAAGGAATATTTGTATATACTCAATCAATAGAAGGTTTTTTAATAGGCATAGTAGAAAAAATTGTTTTATTAAACGAATATTTTTCAGATGCCTTAACCATAAAAGCATATAATAATAATGACAATCCCAATATCCTTAAGGGGCTTTTTCCTAGTGATGATTTTGAATATGCTATAGCTATCGTAAGAAATTTAGGAATCATTGAGTTTAACGACGCTTCTGATCATGAAATTAATAAAATATCAAGGATGACTTATCCTGCAAGCCCTGGAAAGGAAGTTTACCTTGTCGATGATAATACTCTTATCAATTTCATTGGTTTAGATCACGAAAAGGGTTTAAATTTAGGAAAATTAAGTTCAACTAAAATTGATGCATCAATAAATATGGACCGCTTATTAAATAAACATTTTTCAATCCTTTCGATTTCTGGAGGAGGTAAAAGCTATTTGACATCGATAATTATTGAAGAATTACTTAATAGGGATAAGGCTCATGGAAATCCTGCTATAGTGCTAATAGATGTGCATGGTGAGTATACTTATTTGAAGAATGTCCCTCAAATTAAAAATAAAGTGAAAGTAATTGATATTTCTTATTTTCAAGTTTCTGTCCCTCAAATGAGCGCTTATTCATTTAGAAAATACCAAGAACAAATATCTCATGTCCAGATTAGGGAATTGGCAAAACTTATTAAGAAATTACGAGAAAAAAAAGATAAAAAGAATTATTATGGATTAAAAGATTTAATAGAAGTTATAGAAAATGAAAATGATGGCAACAAATCAACAAAACAAGCTTTAGTAGGTTGGTTATCTGAATTAGACAGATTGACTATTTTTGGACCTCAAGAAAACCCGATCATAAATGAAATTGTAAAACAAGGAGACTTATTAATTTTTAACCTTGAAAATGAAATTTCAATACGGAAAAAACAAATTTTAGTCGATTACATCTGTAATCGTTTATTTTATTTAAGAAGAATGCAGCAAATCCCTCCTTTCTTGCTAATTATAGAAGAGGCTCATCAATTTTGTCCTGAAGCAGCTCAATCTAAAGCGCTATCAAAAAGTATTATAGAAACAATCGCTAGAGAAGGCAGAAAATTCATGGCTTGTCTCTGCTTGATCAGTCAAAGACCAAAAAAATTAAGTACAACAGCATTATCTCAATCAAATTCAAAGCTAATACTAAATATCAAAAATCCATATGACCTCAAACATTTGATGGATAGTTCTGAAGCCATAACTAAAGAATACACTGATATGATATCCAGTCTTGGGGTCGGAGAAATGCTTCTAATGGGAAATGCTGTAAATTATCCTATCTTTATAAAAGTGAGAAAAAGGAATTTCAAATCCAGTACAGAAAGTAACACTTTATCAAATATGTGCTTAATTTGGAAAAATACAAAATTAAATTGATTCGTTTAGGATGTCTTCTTTAATATTTTGATTGCGTTTATTATAAACAATCATTTTCTTGCTCTTAGATACTCTAAAAACATTTATTATATTCATACATTCTAATTTCATAAAAATTTCTTCCAAGTATAATGAATTTACAAAAGGAAATTCTTTTTTAAGGAGTTCCTCCATTCTTTTATCTAATATTTCTCCTTTATTTTTTATCAAAATATCAATGATTGAATTAACAACAGGTTTTTGATTCCAGCGATGTGATTCGATTATAATTCACCTAACATCTATAAATAATGCTTTTTTAATTAATTTTTCCAATCAAACAAATAAACGATCTTCTTTTGATTTTTCAATAATTCTACTTTTTAGATTCGCCCCAAATTCTTGATACCACTTAAGTATTTCGGGCGAAATTGAAGGATATATCGTTTCCATAGCTTTTTTAAAATGGTCACTTGTAACTTTTCGTGCTCGTATGTTTTCTCTCAGTGCGATCATAGCAGCTTCACGACACAATGTTTCAATATCTGCTCCTGAATAACCCTTAAGCTCTTTGCTTAATTCTTCAATATTGACATCATTGCTTAAAGGCATATTTTTAGTAAATATCTTTAAGATTTCAAATTTACTTTTATCATCAGGAGGAGGAACCAATAGAATCCGATCAATCCTTCCAGGTCTAATTAAAGCAGGATCTAAAATATCAGGACGATTAGTAGCAGCAATAACTAAAATATCTTTTTTTATCTCTAAACCATCTAACTCTGTCAAAAATTGTGATAATACCTTTTCTGATACTCCTGAATCAGACGTGTATCGACCTCTACTAGGTGCTATAGAATCAAACTCATCAAAAAAGATAATACACGGTGCTGCCATTTTAGCTTTGCGAAAAACTTCTCGTATTGCTTTTTCACTTTCTCCAACATACTTAGATAAAAGTTCTGGACCTTTTATGGATATAAAATTAGCTTTACTTTCATTTGCTACTGCCCTAGCTAATAATGTTTTTCCACAACCGGGAGGACCATATAATAATATCCCTTTTGGAGGATTTATTCCCATACGCTCAAAAATTTTGGGATTTGACAGTGGCCAATCTACTGCTTCAATTAACATTTGTTTTAGATCGTCTAATCCTCCTATACTATCCCACGTTTGATTAGGAACTTCAACAAAGACTTCTCTGATTCCAGAAGGTAACACTTCTTTTAATCCACTTTCAAAATCCTCCAGAGTAACGATTATGGTATCTAATAATTCGGGATCAATAACATCTGATTCTAAATCTATTTTTGGTAGATATCGCCTTAATGCAGACATCGCAGCTTCCCTAGCTACTGCTGAAATATCTGCCCCGACAAAACCGTGAGTTATATTAGCGAATTGTTTTAAGTCAATATTTTTATCTAAAGGCATATTTCGAGTGTGTATCTGGAAAATTTCCTTGCGCCCTTTTTCATTTGGTACCTTAATTTCAATCTCACGATCAAACCTACCAGGCCGCCTTAAGGCAGAATCAAGACTATTTGGTCTATTAGTAGCTCCAATTACTATTACCCTACCCCTGCTGTGTAATCCGTCCATTAATGCTAATAGTTGAGCAACAACCCTTCTCTCAACCTCTCCTGTAACAGTTTCTCTCTTAGGTGCAATAGCATCAATTTCATCAATAAAAATTATTGAGGGATTTTTTTCTTCTGCTTCAATGAATAATTTCCTTAGCTTTTTTTCAGATTCACCATAGAATTTACTCATGATTTCTGGTCCATTTATTGATATAAAATGAGCCTCACTTTCATTTGCTACCGCACGAGCTAATAATGTCTTTCCACATCCAGGAGGACCTCTAAGTAATACTCCTTTTGGAGGATCAATTCCTAAACGCTTAAATAATGAAGGATGCCTAAGTGGTAATTCAACCATTTCTCTAACTCTCTGAATTTCTCTATCTAAACCACCTACATCTTCATAGGTAACATATTCTGACCCTCCTTCTTCATCTTCAGTAATATGTTCGCTAATATGAAGAATAGTCTCTTGTTTAATAGTGCAAATTCCATTGGGTTTCATACTAATAACTTTAAAGGTTATTTCCCTGCTAATTCCTATAGAAATATAAATGTAATCATCAATAGTAACTGGATAATTATTTAACTTGCGTTTAACAAAGGTTTCAAATTTCGGATTGGTTTTAATCTTCACACTCGATGGTGCTAAAACAATACTTTGAGCAGATTGAGTTTTAATTTTTCTAATTTCTATCATATCATCTATAGCTGTTCCCGTATTTTTCCTTATTCTTGGATCAATTCGAATAATACCTAATTCGTTATCTTGCGGATAACTTGGCCACGCAATACCTGCACTTAATTTTTTTCCAAATAAAGCAATAACATCACCAGTCTGAATTTTGAGTTGTTCCATAGTTTGACGATCAATTCGTATGATATTTCTTCCAATATCTCTTTTTTTCGCATTTTGAACTCGTAATGTCACTTTTTCAGATTCTTGTTCAGCAAATTTTTCTTTATCATCACTATTTGTATCATCCTTAGGGTCCATCTTAATTCCTCACTATTAACTCAACTTTAGTTAATTAATAGAATTATTATTTTTGTAAAAACTTTTCTTATTTTTACCTAATTCTTCTTGAAGAAATCATCTATAGAAGCTTGTTTTTTTGAAAGATCCTGCTTTTTTAATCCTTTTAAGGCATTTTTTACTCTCTGGGGTGAAAAATTATGCTGCTCTATCAACAATTCTTCAATTTTTTCATAGTTTACTTTTTTCCATTTTAATTTTAAATAATCTTTATTAACGTTTGGTGTTAAGAAAATTTCCTTTATCTCATCAACAACATCTAAACTTATATCTATAGTTTTCTTTCTAATTGTTACATTATTTTTTATCATATTCTCTAAGGATTTATATTGTTTAATTAAATCTAATGCTGTGTGTTGTCCAATACCTTTTATTCCTGGAAAAAAATCTGTACCAATCAAAATACCCATCTCGATTAATTGTTCCCGAGTAATATTTAAAGTATCTAAAAATTTGGATAGAGAAATATATTCAATATCCACAGGAGTAGTTGTGTCTTTAAACTTTTTAGTTCTTGTTATCGCAAAATTACGGATTAACCTCTCAGCACCAAATAGGAGGGAATCATAATCTTGTGAAGCACATGCCCAAGCATCTCCGTTATTTACTAGATATGCTGCTTGAGCTTCACCTTCCGAATTTGCGTCAATAACAGGGATGCCAAGATAATCTATTAACTTTTTACTCTCTTCAATCATACTTTCGTTCAATGAGGATGTGAGTTGAGCATACCTAGTTGCTTTTTCAAAGTCTCCTTTTTCTTGAGCTTCAACCATTTTTTTTTGTGCTTCTTGTTTTACTTTTCTTCTTTCTTTAATGGTATCTAACTTTAATTCAGAAGGTTTCCCATCAAAAACATAGATAGGTTTAATATTGTGCTCAAGAAAGTTAATGGTTCTATAAAATAATCCAGATAAATGGGATGTAACATTTCCATTGTAATCTTTTAGTGGTGTGCCATCTTTTTGCCTGATTATTGCTAAAAATTGATATATAGTATTAAAAGCATCAATTGCAATTTCCTTATTAAGTAGATTTTCAAATGAAATTGTTTTTATTGTATCCTTTACTAATTCATTAATTTTAGTGCCCATTCTTTTCCTTTTATCTAGTAATTCAATAATTGTGTAGTATTATTCATTTATATTTTACACGTTATTTTTATCCATTTTTATCGGTCTTCTTTTTAATTTTGAACCACAAACTTCGCAAAATTTGTAGATACTTCCAACTGCATAACGTTCTCCACAAATAGGGCAAAAAAATTCAAATATTCTTTTATCTTTTATTCCATTTTTAAAGAGTGAAGCAAACTTAATATTCATCTCAGAAGACAGATTTTGTATCGAATAATCATTAGAGTATAATAGAACTTCTTTATCTGTACTTTCAGTTAATTCTAGTGCTAATGCAATCAAATCAAGATCTGCTTTAGAAAGTGCATTTATATCTCCGGTAGATTTCGAATTTTCTAATGCCCTCTTTATATAATCTTTTTTAGGATTTTTGATAATTAAATGATTATTTGCGATTGCAGCTTCAATTTTGTTTAGAATGTTTCTATTTTTATCAGAATACTTTATTACATTGATCTCATCAATGACACTTGGAGTTGTATAGATTTTTTCTTTGAAAATATTAATATCTATTCCTATTAGGAAAATATTAGTATCAAAAATGAGAATTGCTCTCTTCTTCCGGACTGTCATCTAAGGGAACTCTTATGGTGCCTATAATTTTTTTTCTTAAGCGTCTAAAATAATTATCACTAAGATTCCTTGAAAAGCGAATAAATTTAGAATAAGAGTTAGCTTTTCGAATTTTTACAATTGTTTTAGGTGAGATATTTCTTATTGATTTCTGACCATCTATTACAATATCTGCATCTAAACGATGCCTTAATATTTGTATCTCTACTTCACTATCGATGGGCAGAATAATAGGTTTTAACCCAGATCTTGCAAAACTGTTTAATGGTGTTAATTGCATTATATCTAAAGAAGGTTTGACAATAGATCCTCCTGCACTTAGGTTATAGGCTGTCGAACCAACTGAAGTAGAAACAATAACCCCATCTAAATAACTTCTATTCAAAAAAGTTCCATCAATTTTCACAGATATGAGTAAAACTTTAGTGCTTTTTGAGGAAATCACTAATATTTCATTTAACGCATTGTCTAACTTATACTCCTCATCATTCTTGATAATATAGGGAGTAATTTTAGAACATTTCTCTATTATAAATTCTTCATTTAAAGCTCTGTTTAAATCACTAAATATATTTCTTTCATTTGATTCATCTAAGAAACCTATAGACCCAATATTTACTCCTAAAATTGGTGGAGGATCATCTTGAGATAAGCTATTTGCTACTCTTAATATCGTTCCATCTCCACCAATAGAAATAATAAATTTAGTATTTTTAGAAGTCATCTCATTTAGATCTTTTCCATAGTGAGGAAATATTTTAGGAGAAATTCTTGTTTCTAAATGAACGATCTCTCCTTTTTTAACTAAGAATTCAAAAATTTTCTTAGTTAATTTAATAGCCCTTTCTGAATCCATCCGACAAGCTAATGAAATCGCTTTTTTTTCCATTTGCTTCCAAATTTTTAGTAAAATTTGATTATAATGATTTATATTACATAAAAAATTAAAGAAAATTTATTTACACATAAGTATAATGAAATGTTTGAATTTTAATTAGTGATAACTCTATTAATTAATGTTTTTCCCGCTAATTGCCAATATTCAACTTGTGCTGATGACATCTTTGCAGGATTTGCTCTTAAATCGTTTAATTTTAATACCAAATCCTCATCAACAGGCCAAATAACATCCATTGAATGATAAGACTCAAGGTCCATAACGTTTATTACCGTATCATCAATGAAATTAATCTGAGCTGTTCCCTTGATAATTTCCGGAACTTCTACCATATGTCCCGAAGGTATGGTGAGTGATTTTTTATTATTATCAAACACACCAACACATACAACTCGCACTTTCGCATGACCATGCTTTCCCGATTTACTTCTTTCAGTCGATTTAATTATGCATGGTTCCTCATCTACCATAATATACTGACCACTTTTTAATTTCTGGATTTCAGTTCTTCTAATACTCATATAAAATATCACTTTTTCTATTCTATTATTATATCTATTCTTTTTCCAATATTTTTAATTTTCACTTATCTTTTTTATATATTATTATGTTTATTTAAAAAAAAATATTAGTTTTTATCAATATTAAATATTAGAGAATAAAATTACTTTATCGATTTTATCATGGTTCTTGAAAAATTAGGACGTTCTTTGGAACAAGCAATAAGAAAAGTAAGGAGATTACCTATAGTAGATAAAGATGCTATTAATGCATTAATTCAAGATCTTCAACGAGCATTACTGAGTTCTGACGTAAAAGTTGAATTAGTATTCGAAATGACTGAAAATATAAAAAAAGATGCTATGAATACTAAACTTACTAAAGCTAAAAGGAAAGATTTTATTATCAAACTTGTTCATGACGAACTAATAAAAACACTTGGTGGAAAACCCGCTCCGATAAGAATTAAAGCAGGAAAGAGTAATGTGATATTGTTAGTTGGTATTCAAGGGTCGGGAAAAACAACCACCATTGCAAAACTTGCACGATTTTATAAGAATAAAGGTTATAAAGTTGCCACAGTCACAACTGATACATATAGACCTGGTGCTTATGAACAATTAGTACAGCTTACTGATCAAATTGGAGTGAAATGTTATGGTAATCCACTTGAAAAAAATGCCATTAAAATCGCTGTAAAGGAAACTAAAAAAGCAATAAATGAAGGTTTTGACATTATTTTAGTTGATACTGCAGGGAGACATAAAGAAGAGAAAGATCTAATGATTGAGATGCAAAAAATTGAAAGTGCTTTAAAACCAAATGAAGTAATTCTCGTTATTGATGGCACTTTAGGTCAATTAGCTTATTCCCAGGCAGAAGAATTCGCAAAAACAACTAATATTGGGAGTATTATTGTAACAAAATTGGATGGAACTGCTAAGGGGGGTGGAGCCCTTTCAGCATGTGCAGCTACAAATCAATCGATTAGATTTATAGGATTAGGTGAAAAAATTGAAGAATTTGATGAATTTAATCCCACATCTTTTGTAGGGTCATTATTAGGTATTCCTGATATCGAAGGATTAGTTAAAAAAGTTCAAGAAGCTGAAGTAGATATGGATCCTGAAATGGCTAAAAGAATGATGAGAGGGAAATTTACCTTGGATGATCTTTACTATCAACTCAAATCAATTAAAAAAGTTGGGAAAATGAAACAAATTCTTGCAATGGTAGGTGGTGGTAACATTCCCGATGCATTAAAAGATGATGCTGAAAAAAATTTAGACAAATGGGAAATTATTTTAAACTCTATGACAAAAGAGGAGAAGGAGAATCCAAAAATTATTAAAAAAACAAGAAAGAGAAGAATTGCTATTGGTAGCGGTTCAGATTATTCTACAATTAATCGAATGTTAGATCAGTACAATCAAATGAAAAAATTTATGAAGCGATTTTTACAATTACAAAAGAAAGGTAAAGGTATGCCCGGAATGCCGGGAACTGGTAAGGGCGTTACCCAATTCATGAATAAAATGGGAAAAGATTTTAAATTCTCATAAAATATTAATTTTTTGATAATTTTGCCAGAATTTCTAATAATTACTAATGAAATATCAAAGTTCTGCAAGAAAGATGTTGATCAAGGGAAGATACCCTTTGATATTTATAAAATTTGTTCATGTATAAGAGAAACTTTTTGTCTTTCATATTCTATAAGAAAAGACAATAACTTATATATTTATATTGAAAAATTTCATAATGTAATAAAGTTTGAAGGAAATACACTAAGATATTTAGGTCCAGATGAAAGATCACAAGCTTTACTATTAAGTAAAGCTTTATCTTTCTCATTTCAAATGCAAATTGAAAATGTGGGATCTTGGAAAAAATCAACTCCTGGAATTTTTATACAAAAACTCTCAAACACTCATAACTTAATACATTTTATTCATTCATTGAAGAAAGAACATATTATATTATTTCATAATAGTAATGATCTAAATAGCAATTTTTTAGAAATAAAAAGAAATGCCTTGTTAAAATTTAGGAATTCTCTTCTTCTATTTCCTTTAAATTATGATTCTATTCAAAATCATGAAATATTACAACAATTAAGTGATTCGGATCATATAATAAGCTATAAACTACCATTTATTAAAGAAATAGAAAATAAAATTTTATATATTAATTTTCAAATAGATAGACTAGAAATAATGAATAATATTCACTAATAATGATTCTAAAGAACGCTAATATTTACTATAATGGCCGATTAAATAAAGGAGCTATATTAATTCAAGATGGTATTATTACATCTATTTTTCAAAAATCATTTAATAATAATTTTAAGAAATTTAGAGAGAATAATCAAGATGGAATTGAAATCGATTGCAAAGATAGATATATCTTACCGGGAATAATAGATATTCATTCACATTTACGAGATATGGGTCAATGTGATAAAGAAACTTTTTACTCTGGAACAAAAGCAGCGGCATATTCGGGAATTACAACTGTATTTAATATGCCGAATACAATACCCCCAGCGATTAATGCCAAGCAAGTAAATAAATGGCAGCATAAAGCGAAAAATAATATATTTATCGATGTTGGATTTATTTCAGGCGTACCAAACTCCATTGACGAAGAAGAAATTAAAAAGATAATAGCTATTGGTATTATTGGATTTAAAATATATCCTTTAAAATCATTAAATGGAATAGACTGGACCAACTCTGATAATATTCAAAAAATTCTTCACATTTCCTCACGTTATCAAATACCCATCTTCATTCACCCCGATTGGCCATTAACAAGTGATGAAGAAGAAATTATAAAAAATGAATATTCTAATTTTTCTTTTCTTAAACTCCATAATAAATTACATTCAGAAACAAGTGAAGCAAAATATGTAAATTTCATTCTAGAAAATTATACACTTCTAACAAAAGGCTTAAAATCTTCATCCGATAAACCTCCAATCATTCATTTTTGTCATATAAGTTGTAGTGAAAGCTTTAATTTAATTCAAAAATTCCTAGAGGAGAATAAAGAACAATCTAAAGCAAACATTTCTTTTGAAGTAACACCTCACCATCTCCTCTTATCGAATGATATTATTTTAAAAAATGATAATATAGGTAAAGTACTTCCTCCTTTAAGAGATAAAGCTCATTCTGAATTTCTATTTAAACAATTAGAAAAAGGAAACATATCTTTTATAGGAACAGATCATGCTCCACATTCGGTTAACGAAAAATTACTTAATAACTTTGAAGCCCCTTCTGGTTTTCCTGGTTTTGAAACATATTCTTCTCTCTTATTAAATAAAGTGTTTCAAAAAGAATTATCCTTGAAGAAATTTGTAGAAGTATCATCTGAGAATCCTGCTAAAAGATTTAATTTGATGAGTAAAGGTTTTATTGAAGAAGGAAATGATGCAGACGTTATTATCATAGAAATAGTACCGAAATATTCATTAAATTCGGAAAAATTTAAAACAAAAGCAAAATTCACCCCTTTCGAGAACTCCAAATTATCTGATAGAAAGACTCAAGTTTTAATTTGGAAAGTATTTTTAAGAGGCAACGAGATAAATACTGAAAAGGCATTACCAGATGGGAGAATTATTAAAATAAATATATAAAAATGTAATGATAATAATAATAAATTAAAATAACTATCCTAATTAAATAATGACTGAACAAGAGAAATTTAGCTTAGAAGATGGTATTTTGCTTATAAAATTTGCAAGGGAGAATATAGAATTTTATTTAAAGAATGATAGAAGCATTCCTATTCCTGAAGAAATTAAAAAGAGATATTCAGGTAAATATGGCGCATTTGTCACACTTAATCGGATAGATATGGAGGGAAATCCATTAAGAGGGTGTATTGGATATATAGAACCCGTATATCCATTATATGACATCATTCATAGAGTCTCAATCAGCTCAGCAGTAGAAGACCCACGTTTTCAATCAGTATCTCCTGAGGAGATGGATAAGATTACAATAGAATTGTCAATTCTTACTCCACCTAAATTACTTGAGGTCAATAGTCCAGAAGAGTATCTAACTAAAATTGTTATTGGTAGAGATGGTTTAATTGCAGAGAGAACCATGAGACGCGGTTTGTTATTACCTCAAGTACCTATTGATCAAGGAAGGAATTGGGATGTGGAAACATTTCTAAAACACACTTGTAACAAAGCCTATCTCCCAGATGATGCATGGAAGGAAAAAAATACTAAAATTTATTCTTTTCAGGCAATTTTGTTTGAAGAAAAAGAACCTCGAGGCGAGGTTGTTAGGAAATATTTAATGCCATAATAAACGATAATTTAATGTGAATAGTATTGAATAATCCTATCGAAAAAATTTTAACAATAGATATTTCTTCTAATTCTGTAAAAACAGCGTTAGTATCAGATAATTTAAAGATAAATCTTACAACTAGTCAGGATATTAAAATATTGAATGAAGATTTAGATGGTTTTGCAAAAAGAATCGATATGGATGATTTATGGCATAAAATCTGTATTAATATTAAAGATATAATCCAAAAATGTCATTCTGATAATTATAAGATTATTGGTATCTCAACTTGCGCTCAAAGAATAGCGACCGTTTTTTTAGACAAAAAAGGAAAAATAATATATGCTGGACCTAATACAGATATAAGAGGGATTGATTCGGCCTATATAATTGAAGATACGTTTTCGGAAGAAGAATTATTTGAAATAACAGCTCATAACCCCTCGTTATTATTTTGCTTGGCAAGATTATTATGGTTTAAGGAAGAAGAAGAGGAGATTTACAATAAAATTAATAAGGTTTTAATGCTAGATGATTGGTTAGTTTACAAACTCTCAGGAGTATTTTGTACTGATTTAACCTCTTCAGCAGAGTCTCAATTAATAGATATAAAAAAAAGTAATTGGAGTTCAGAGATCATAGAAAAATTTGATCTAAATCCCGATATACTTCCTCAAATTGTTGAGTCTGGATCAATTATAGGTTACTTAGTACCAAATCTAACATCTAAATTTGAACTAAAAAGCAGTAAAATTCCTATAATTAAATCAGGAGGCGATACACAAGCATCATTATTAGGAATGGGTGCGATTGAAAATGCTGATTTAGGAATAACTTTAGGAACTACTGCTCCATTACATTTAATCATAGATAAACCTTACATTGATCCAAATTTAACTTTTTGGACATCATTTCATTCGATTTCAGGTAAATGGATTATTGAAGCTCACGCAGGTAATACTGGTGCTTCATACAGCTGGTTTAAGGAGAGTTTTTTACAAAGGTTTTCAGAAGAATCTGATTCTATAATAGATACTTTCCTTCAAAACTCAAATCCTGGAGCCTTATCAACTTTTGCCTACTTAGGTCCTGAACTTATGAACCTTAAAGATCAAACTTCCATTAAAAGAGGTGTTTTTGTTTTTCCCCCTCCTATGATGGTATCAGAAGTTTTACCTAAGATCGATGACTTTGCGAGAAGTATTATTGAAAATATCGCATTTGGAATTTATGAAAACTTTAAGGCACTTCACAATTTTCAAATTTCAAAAGTGTTTTGTGCTGGTGGAATGAGTAAATCAAAAGAAATATTGAAAGTGATTGCTAATGTATTAGATACAGATTTAAATGTGCCTGAATTTAAGGATTCCTCTTTTATCGGGGCTGCAATGAATACTTTGAAAGCTCTAGATTATTTTAAAGATTATCGGTCTTTCATAGAAGAATTTATCAAATTTGAAATTATATCAAGTGATTCATCAATCTCAGAGAAGTATAAAGAAATATATGCACAATGGAAAAATATTAAAAATAAGGTTGATAAATTATAGTCTTCATTTTAAAAGCCAAATATATTTAAATACATATTACATTCTTATCTAAATTATATCTTTCAATTAAAAAAATCAATGAGTGCTTTTAGATGTCTTTAGAGAAGATAGAATCATGTTTGCAAGAAATAGAAAATCGTTATAATAATGATGAAAAAGCTAGAAAAAAATTAGCCAATTACGATGAACCAATTCAACTTACATTTTTAGATAATCAGCATAAAGTTTTATTATTAATTAATAAGGATCAAGGGATTGAAGTAAAGGATAATAGCAGTGATGATAATGCTCCAGTTAAAATTGAATTTTCATCAGAAAAAGTGATGCTTGATTTATTTAATAAAGAAATTGGAGCGGTTAAAGCATATTCTGCAGGAAAAATTAAAGTTGTTGAGGGAAAAATTCGTAATCTTATGAAACTAAAAAGTTTAATGTTTTAACAAATTTTCAGTCATTTTTTTATTAAATTCATTTTTCATATAATTACCGTATTTTTGAATTAATATTAATTAAAGTATTTAAAAAACATTAGGTAAAAAATTATGAAAGCATTAATCACAGCTAGCTTAACTAAAGAAGTACTCAAAAAATTAGAGAATCTAATGGAGGTGACATATGAAAGCTGGAGGGACACTGGAATAATTTATTTTGATGCTAAAGAATTACTTGAGAAGTTGGAAGGATATGATATCTTTATCACTGCTGCCGATGATTTAAAAAAAGATGAATTTTTTGAGCTAACTAAATTGAAATTAATAGCGACTTGTAGAGGAGACCCTTTTAATGTGAATCTTAAAGCTGCGAATAAAAAAAATTTACCAATTCTTTATACTCCTTTAAGGAATGTTGATGCTGTCGCAGAGTTAACTTTGGGATATATGATCTGCCTAGCAAGAAATTTAACACCCTTAGATAGATTTTTACATTCTAAAAATTTTACAATTGTTGATTTTGAAGATTGGGTTGATGTGTATAATAAATATATGGGAATAGAATTATTAAACAAAAAAATTGGCATAATTGGTTTAGGAGCGATCGGTCGTAAGGTAGCTAAAATATTAAAAGCGTTTGGCTGTGTAAATCTAATATATGATCCCTTTTTATCAGATGAAATTATTTCGGATTATGGAGAAAAAGTTGAATTAGATACAATAATAAGAGAATCTGATTTCATTACCATCCATGCGGTAGCTACAGATGATAATGATAATTTAATAAATGAAAAAAGAATAGCAATGATGAAGAAATCAGCATATATTATAAATTTAGCAAAAGGAAGTATAGTAGATTATGATGCTCTGTTCAACGCTTTAAAAGAAAAAAAAATCGCTGGTGCAGCTTTAGATGTATTTCCCTTGGAACCGATCGATGAAGATAACGAATTTTTAGACTTAGAAAATGTCATAGTGAGTCCTCATTTTGGTGGGAATACAATTGATGTAATTCAAAGACAATCTAACATGATACTAAGAGATTTAAAAGCATGGTTAAATAAAGAACCACTAACTAACATTTTAAATCCTGAAGTTCTCAAAAATCATCCTCAGATAAATTCAAAATTAAATGAAGCGCTCTATAATAAAAAAAAGCAGATTTTAGATTTATGTAATAACTTATTAAATGAAGAATATGTTATCGGATCTGCTGGAAATGTAAGCATGCGCATAATATTTGAAGGAAAACAAATGATTTTAATTACTCCAAGCAACGTAAGATACGATGAAATGAAACCCGAGGACATTTTAATAATAAATTTAGAAGGAAAGGTTATCGAAGGAGAGAGAAATCCTTCAGTGGAAAAGCATCTTCATTTGGGTATCTATAAAGCTAGAGAAGATGTAAATGCTATTATTCACGCGCATGGGATATATTCTACAATCTTGAGTACTCTAAATTTGTCGTTACCCCCGATTATTGAAGAATTAGTACCATATTTAGGGGGGGAGATTGTATGTGCTGAATATGGTGAAGCTGGTACGGAAGAATTAGCAAATAATGTAGTAAAAGGCCTTGAAGAAAATAATGCTGTGTTGCTTGCTAATCATGGAAATATCTGCTGTGGAAGTCACTTAGATGGCGCTTATATGGTTCTTAAATATTTAGAACGTGGCGCAAAAATTTATTACCTAGCTAAGTTGCTAAAAGACCCAAATTTACTACCTGAGGATACAATCGATTATGAGAAGGATATTTTCGAGATTTTCAAGGAATCAAAAAAGATTTAATTTTTTCCCATAGATTTTACTCTTACATATAAATTCCACACTATTGTTAAAATTAAGTAATTATAATTAAAGTATGAAAAATTATTAAGCAATATTAAGTGAATATTTAATTAATCTAAGAGGGAATAATTCAAAAGAAAAATCTTAACTGCGAATAGATGAGACAAATTTATTAGCACATAAAAGGTGAAATAAATGATGGGTCTAAACGGTGTTATTGTTCCTTCTTTGACTTTCTTTGATGAAAATCATATTATAAATAGTGAAATTCAGACACTATTAATTAAGCATTTACTCATAAATGGAGCTGATGCTATACTCCTTCTCAGTCGAATAGGGGAGGGTTTACTTTTTTCTGAGGATAACGAGCAAATTTATAACTTAATTGATCTCACTTACGAAATTTCTGGAAATAAGACACCAATTCTTTTAAATATCATTGGAAATGATGAAGAAAATGCAATTGATCAATTAAATGAATTAGGAAAAAGATATCCAAAATTAATCTTTGTCCTTGCTCCACCACTATATGAAAATAACTCATCATTGATTTCTTATTTTGAAAATATTTTTAGTTCAATTAATATAAAAAATCCCTTAATACTCTATAACAACCCTATTAAGTTTCATGGCAACGAAGTAAATCCTGAAATTATTACTAGAATAAGTGAGTTTTCAAATTTAAGAGGGCTCATCGATGATTTTGAAAATATAAACTATGCCAAGTTTTATTCTTCCATCATAAGTGATAATTTTTCGGTATTTTGTTGTAATGAGCGAAATTTTCAAAAATATTTCCAAATTTTACCCCCAGAGCACTATAAAATAAGTGGAATTGTTCCAAGTATTAGTAACTTAGTGAATTTATGCTCTAAAATCTACTATTGTGCACTAGAGGAGAAGATATTAGAAATGCATCAATATCAAGATGAGTTAAATGATCTTTTCACAAAAATTTATGATATCAAAATTGATGAGGGAAAAGTTAGAAGAGGTTTAAAGTATGCTTTTCTTTACCTTTATAAAGATATTATATCTACTCCTTTAGAGTATAATTTTAATCTATCTCCAGAACTCAAGAGAAACTTAGATGAAATTACAATAGGAAGAATCAATGCGACTGTAAATTTTTTAATTAATCAAAAATACATTTATAAATTGTATTCGCTAGGTAAAAAAGAGATTTATCAGCTAAACGATATCATCAAAATCTTTTCTGATATTAAAGTTTTATTGGATCAAGGTAAAATTAAAAAAGTAATTGGGCCCTTTACCTCAAATATTAATACAATATATAGAGTGAATTTTGAGAAATCAAATTTACTATTTCGATTTCATACTTCTAAATATTACAAATTTGAAGATATAATAAAAGAAAAAATAATTTTTCCTTTCCTTGATGGTTCGCTTAATAGCAACATCCCTAATTTACGAGAAGTTATTAAACAACTTATCACTACTCATAAAGGTGAATATATTTTTGATAAGGATAAACCACCCGTTATTCCAGTAAGTAGCTTATTATATTATGATGAAACTAAGGAAAGAATACCATATAATTTCAGTATACAAGAATACCTACATGGAAAATCGTTAGATAGATTATTAGATGAAGAAAAAGTGAACTTATCAAGGACCAAATTTCTTAATTTATTTTATAATCTAGGTGATCTTTTAGGAAAATTACATAATATCAAATTTAATTCTTTTCAAGAAGATATTAATGATATTGGTAAAGAATCTACGAAGCACTGGATAGACATTTTTAATGCAGAACTAGATCAAGAGCTTCAAGAATTAAAAAAAAATAAAATAGATATTGTTATAGATTTAATAAAATATTTTAAAGATCATGAATCCCTTATACAAATTGAGGAAAATCCCGTACTTATTCATAATGATTTTCAATTGAGCAATATTATAGTTAAAGAAGAATCTGGGAAAATCGATATAAATGGGATAATTGATTTTGATGATTGGAGAGTAGGTGTAAAAGCTCAAGATTTTATAAAGTTATATTTCTTTACATTTGATTTGTTTAAAAATACTGACATTATAAATTCATTTTTAAGCGGATATAAAAATTATCATGTTATAAATTCGGAATTTCATAAACAAGTTGAATTATATACTGTATTTTGGTTAGCAAAAATGCTTAATTATGAATTACAAAAAATTAAGGAGTCTAATACAACTAAAATTTCTGAATCCTTACCCTATTCGAATGATTATTACCTAAATGAAATAAAAAGAATCATATCTAATTAGAGAATCATTTGTATAGTACGCATACCATTAATGGAAAATTCCAAGGTACTTTCTTCTCATTGTATATTAACGATTTGACCTCATCAGAGGGTTCAATAGCGGAGTGATCTTTAAACACTTTCCAAGCGAGTTTACCAATCATTTCTTCATCATTTATTACTTTTTGGAAATCGTCTTTAATTCCTGCCCAATAAATCCTTCCAGCATCCATAATTTCTTTTAAATTAGCCAATTGAACTAATTTTTCTATAACCAGATTTTCAGTAACATTTGTGAAATATTCACTAAACTTTTTCGACATCTCTTCAGGATTGCCTATATTTCTATCATATAAAAACACAATTCCTAATGCTTTCAAATATAATCTCATCCTTATTATTTTATTAATTAATATCAGTTAGGAAATAATAATATAAGTTTAGGTTATAGAACATAAAAAGATCTATCCAATATATTTTTAATTTATAAAAAAAGAAAAAAAATCTAAATTAAGAAGGTTAATTTTTTACAATATATCAATAATAAAATCAAAATTTTTCATTAGGAAAATGATTGATAATAATAAAGATATTCAATTAATGATTGCAATAATCAAAAACGCTATTAACATAACTGAATGGTTCAGGGAAGAGGGTTATCAATCATATATAAAACAAGATAAATCTCCCGTCACTCTTGCGGATTATGCTTCCCAAATTTATATAATTAGTAAACTGAAAGAAATTTATCCCAATGATTCAATAGTCGCTGAAGAAAGTTATTCCTCTCAACTTAATTTGAGGCCTGAAAAAATAATACAAAACTGCTTTAATGCTTTAAATCTCAATGTTAAACTTAATTTCAGAGACATTCTTAACTATAGAGGACCTAAATCTGAAAGACAATGGTCTATTGATCCAATTGATGGAACAAAGGGTTACCAAGAAGGTTTATCTTATGCTATAGGTATAGGATTAATGTCTAATTATGAAAAAACACTTAGTATTATCGGTGTTCCGAATTATAATGAGGAGGGCGTAGCAATATTCGTTGCAAATAAAAATCATGGTGCTCAAGCATCTTATGGTGGCAAAAAATTCGTAACGATTAAAGTGAGTGAACAAAAAAATATAAACCAATCTTTTTTATGCCATTCATTACATTATGATGAGCCATGGGTGATGAAATTAGCTAAAATATTAGGAATAGAAAAATTTATTCAAATAGATAGTATGGCTAAATTCTGCATGATTGCGGATGGATCCGCTGAGTTATATCTTAAACCGATGAAAATGGATCTTTCTTATATTTGGGATTTTTTACCCGGAGATTTATTGGTAAATGAAGCGGGTGGGGTTGTAACTGATCTAAATGGAAAACCAGCCCAATATGTGCAAAATAAATGCGTCATAACTGCACCGGGACTTATTTCCTCAAATGGAAACTTTCATAAGGAGATTTTAGAAGCAATAAGAAATAATAGTAATATCTTTAACTAACACTTAAATTTTATAATTATATTTGAATATAATTCAACATATTGGTTTGTGCGTTATTTAACTTTGTTTTTAAATTAGAGATTCGAACACCAACTAATCTAACTTTCTTATTTTTACTTCGAAATTCCCTCATCAATTCGATGATAATTCTTAAGGCTTTATTTCTATTTCTTATATAGTTGGAAAAGGATCTAGACCTTGTATAAGTTTGAAAGCCTTCAAATCTTATCTTCAGAGTCACTGTCCGATAAAAAATCTCCTTTTTTTCTAATTTATTATGAATTTTGTTATTAATTTCTTCCAATTTTGAAATTATTTCTTTAAAATTATTTGTATCCTCATAAAAAGTTCTTTCTTTACTAATTGATTTTCTCTCATCATGGAACTCTTTCACTTCTCTCATATCTAAACCATTTGCAACATTCCAGACCCATTCTCCATTTTTTCCAAATTTTTCAATCATCTGATATCGCGACAAACGAATAATATCTCCAATTGTATTGATACCTTTTTTGCTATAATACAATTTAGACTTTTTTCCTATGCCTGGAATTCGCGTTATATCCATATCCTTAAGAAATTCGGTTCTTTCTTCATCTTTTACGATCGTTATTCCATTTGGTTTATTATAATCTGATGCTATTTTAGCAATAGATTTACTAGAAGCACATCCTATAGATATTGTAATTCCAACATTATTAAATATCACTTCCTGAATCCTTTTTGCTAGTTGTTTCGCTTCCTCGAAAGAAGAGCAAATTTCAGTCATATCAAGATAAGCCTCATCTATGCTTACTTGTTGAATTTTAGGGGAGTATGATCTTAGAATCTGTATAACCTCTTTAGAGGCTTTTTGGTATTTATTAAAATTTGGCTTTAAATAGATACCATTGGGACATAATCTATAAGCTTTTGAAATTGGCATTGCAGAGTGCAACCCGAATTCTCTTGCTTCATAAGAACATGTTGATACTACACCACGCCCTTTTCCTTCCTTAGGATCAGCCCCAATAATGACTGGCTTGTTCCTATATTCAATGTTATCTCGAATCTCTACAGCAGCAAAGAAACAATCTATATCACAATGAAAAATTATTCGAGACATATATCATCGTAATTTAAAACTATTTTTTAATGTGTCAAAAATGAAATAATTAGAAACCTTTTAAAAAAAATGACCATCTAGAATTATTGTTTATTAACTACCAAAGCGACAATCTTCTGATTTTAATAAATTATTAGCAATTTCCAAATATTTGTATCGAATATTTTATTTAAATTGCATTTTTATTACTCTTAAATATATTAATTTTTTGAGATGTTAAAATATGGATGATGACTATCTAAATAGTTTAAGGGAAGAAATAGTTAATGCTGGAAGAGATTTATTTAATAAAGGTATATTAGAAAATAATGAAGGAAACATTAGTCTTAGAATTCCAAAAAAAGATGAACTGTTAATAACCCCTACAGGAAATAATTATCAAACATTTACAGCTGATCAAATCGTACATATAACATTTGATGGCACAGCATTAAGCTCTGGAAAATTACCTTCAACAGAAGTTAAATTACACTCCGTGCTTTATAAATCGCGTCCTAAAGTAAAATGCGTCATTCATACCCATTCAACCTATGCATCTATGCTTTCTATAGTTAGAAAAAACATTCCTATTATTATGGAAGAACAGGTTATTTACCTGGGGGGCTCAATAGATATATCACCCTATGGAGAAGCTCATACAGATGATATAGGTGAATCTGCTCTTATAGCATTGGGATATAAGAACGGAGCCCTCTTAGCAAATCATGGAGTTATTGTATGTGGAAAATCTATTCCAAATGCTGTTAAAAATGCGGAATTCGTAGAAAAATTAGCAAAAGTGTATTGGGGGGCACTACAAATAGGTAATCCTTATGTTCTAGATAAGGAGCCTTTGGATAAATTTAAAAATATGTTTAAAACATTGTTTTCTAATTGCCCTCGAAATATGCTTAAAGATCTATAAACATAATTAAAGTGTTCAATAATGCAATTAGGAATTAGTACACTTGGACATCTCATTGATTTTGCCATAGCTAACAAATTCAATGACATGTTTAAGAATTTTTATGAAGCAACAGAAACTTGTTTAAACTTTGCCGAAGAAAATGATATTAATGTTGTAGAAATAGTCATCGAACCTCAAGATTTGCTCAGAGAGGATTCAAAACATAAATTTTTTAACCTAATTCGATCTTATTCTATCAAAAAACAAGTTCATGGCCCTTATATTGATATAAGCCTCTGTTCTCATAATTCGACGATTTCTCTCGCCTCTATAGAAGCTTACATCGAAACCTACAAAATTTGCAAAGAATTAAGCATTAATTTAATGACTATCCATCCAGGGGTAGCGAATTCTATGATTAAATCACTTAGAGAATATAATAAAATACAACTCGTAAAAGCTTTAAATAATTTAATAGATTCCATTAATGATCAAAATTTTATTGTAGCTTTAGAAAATATGCCAAAAGACACCTTTATTATGCTTGATCATAACAATATTATCGATATCTTTAAAAGTGTAAATAGAAACGACCTTTTTATGACTTTTGATACAAGTCATTATTATACAAATACAGGAGATGTCAATCTTCTATGGAAAGAAATATATAATGTAATAAAAAACGTTCATCTTGTTGATAATTATACTAAGGAAGCAGATCCTCATCCTCCGCTTGGTAGTGGGAAAATAGATTTTAAAAGGATACTTAATACTATTAAAAATTATAATTATAAAGGATCTTTAATTATTGAATTATCCTCTGCGAAGGGATTAAAGCAAAGCATCGAATATATTAAAGCATTCATTTAAAAAATCCATTTTTAAACATAGTATCAAGAACTTTTCTTACATGTTTTTAATAAACAATTCTTTAATAGAATTTATAATGAAAATTATTTCATTACAAGTAAGTGATGATTTACTAGATAGATTTGAGAAAGTTCGAAATCAAAGTGGTTTCAATTCAAAAAGTGAAGCTTTAAGGGACGCAATAGTGAAATTTATTGAAAATCATGAGAAATTTGAGAATTTGGAAGGTTACAAAATAATGGCTATAAACTTAGTTTATCCATTCAAAGAACAAATTGCTGACGAAATTTCCGAAATTTATCATAACTTCCATTCAATAATAAAGGCAGCAACAGATTGGAGGATTGCTGAAAAAAAAATTGAAAATGTCTTAGTGGTTGGCGAATTTGGACTGATTAAAGATTTTTATCAGAGTCTGGCAAGAATTCGCGAAGTAATTTCTAGTATACACGAAATATTAATAGATTAACTTTAATTAAATCTAAGGGATAAATCCACAAATTCAGATGGCCTTTGGGTAATCTCACTAGTGCTAATAATATCTGGTTCTGAAATTAAGTAATCTGCTATATTTTTTTGATTGATATTACCTGAAACCTCAATTAATACATGTTCTCGTAAATTATGTTTATTTAATAATTTGATTGCCTTATCTACCATTTCTGCTGTAAAGTTATCTAACATAATTATATCCGCTCCACCTCTTGCTGCAATTAAAACATCATCGACTTTCTCTATTTCAATTTCAATTTTTTTTGAGAAGCTTGCAGATTTTTTTATATCTGAGAGTAATAGTGATATTTTCCCATCATAAAACTTAAGATGTGTGTCTTTTAAAAGGATCATATCATCTAATGAAAATCTATGAGGGTCTCCTCCTCCTAAAACTGTAGCTTTTTTTTCAAATATTCTTAATCCCGGAGTTGTCTTTCTTGTACAAGCGATTTTGACGCGCTTATTTGAATCGTGTATTATTGATACATATTTCCGTGTAGTTGAAGTTATTGCACTCATGTGAGTAATCAAATTAAGTCCAATTCTTTCCCCAATTAAGATATTACGCGTATTTCCTGTTAATTCAGCAATGATATCCCCGTTTTTAATGGGATCTCCATCATTTTTCTTTAAATTTATTTGTACATTCAATAAATCAAATAAGATCTTCAATTCCTCTAAGCCTGAGATATATCCATTACTTTTAGAAATAATTTTTGCCGATGATATCGCTTCTATGGGGATAGTAGATGAACTCACATCTGTATAATTAGAATCTTCCTCAAGAAATTCCCTTAGCTTTCTTTCAATTAATATTTTATTATAACTCATGAATTAGATTAATTGAATTTAATTTCAGTATTATTATTATATAGTGGTAATTAATTAAAATTATGCCAGACATTCAACACATATTTATTTCCAATACTGATATAAAACTGGAAGCAGAATACTACCAACCTAAGAATGAAAAGATTAAAACATCTATATTGATTTGCCATCCACATCCCCTATATGGAGGTGATATGCATAACAATGTGGTTTCAAGTATATTTAATAAATTTATAGAAAATCATAAAACCACTTTAAGGTTTAATTTCAGGGCAGTAGGTAATTCTACTGGAAGTCACACTAATGGCGAAGGAGAAATAAGTGATGTGAAGGCATGTGTTGATTATTTAATTAAAAATTTAAAAATAGATTCTATATTAATATGTGGCTACTCCTATGGCGCTGCTATTGGATGTAGTATCGTTAGCTATTCATCTAAAATTATTGGATTTATCGCAATTTCATTTCCATGGGATTTTATGGGTCAAAAATATAAAATTCTTTCTCAAACGGATAAACCAAAATTATTCCTTCAAGGTAATAGGGATACTTTAGCACATTATGATAAATTTCTTGGACATTACAATGATTATAATGAACCCAAAAAATTTGATATAATAGATGGTGCTGATCACTTTTATTGGGGATATGAAAATCAAGTAGCTGAAAAAGTATACAATTTTTATTCCTCTATTAAATAGAAACTACTTTTGGCTTAGATTTTCAATAGAACCTTGCCAAATTGTTTGTGCCTGTTTAAATATTGCTCTGCCTCAATAATATTCTCTAATGGATATATTTTATCTATAATTGGTTTTAATTTACCAGTAAATAATAAACTCATTACTTCTCGAAATTCCTTTTGGTTACTCATGGTAGATCCGATAACTTTTAGTTGCTTCCAAAATATTTGCCTAAGATCTATTTCTGAAATAGGTCCAGATGTAGCTCCAGGGATAATTATACGTCCTCCTGGTCTTAATAGGCGAATACTATTTTGAAAAGTATCTTTACCGATACTATCTATAACTATATCAACCCCACGCTTTTTTGTAATTTCAGAATATATTGTTTTGCTATAATTCGGGTTCTCAACATAATTAACTACATGATCTGCTCCTAATTTTCGTGCCTTTTCCATTTTTTCTCTGGAACTTGTCGAAGTAATAACAATTGCTCCTAAATGTTTTGCAATTTGAATTGCCGCCGTAGAAACACCTCCTCCAGCTCCATGAATGAAAACAAATTCTTCTGCTTTTAGATTAGCTTGAGTAGTAAGCATTCTCCAAGCAGTTAAAAAAGTTAAAGGTACAGCCGCGGCTGCTTCTAGTTGAAAATTTGTAGGAACTTTTAAAACATTTATATCAGGTACTTTAAAGTACTCTGAATAAGTGCCCCATTGATGTTCTCCTAGAATGGAAAAATCTTTACAAAAATTTTGTTTTCCCGAGAGACATGATTGGCATTTTCCACAACTTAAACCAGGATTAACAGTAACCCTATCTCCAACCTTTAGAGTAGTAACTTCTGATCCAACCTCTTTTACTATTCCGCTTCCATCACTGCCAATAACATGAGGAAGAGGGATATTTAACCCCGGCCAACCTTTAATAATAAATAAATCAATGTGATTTATAGCACCAAACTTAGTTTCGATTAGTACTTCGTTTGAATGTACATTTGGCGTTGATAGTTGTCCAATTTTCAGTTGTTCTAATTCTCCATGTTTTTCTATAAATGCTGCTTTCATATAGTGTCAATTGCAATTAACATTTTTAAATATATTATTTCTAAGTTATAAAATCTACACTATTTAGGATTATAAAAAATAGAAAAGAGGAGGAAATGACTAAAAACTAGCGTAATTATATGGAGGATAATTTTTGAAGATCCTCAGCTGAGTTTTCAACTGCCCAATCTAATAATTGATCAAAATATTTTTCCACGTCGTCAGAATCAGGAGCTTTACTGAGAACAGCTAATAAAAATTGTGTTTTTTCATCGGGCATGATTATATTGCGACATACGATAAAATCATTTTTATATTTTATCTTTAAGCTACTTAACAAAGATAAGTCTAATTCTTCAGAAGCTTTGTATGCAGAGTCACTTAGTAATGATCCCATTGCGGCAACAGCTCTCTCATCAATCTCATCGGATTTTTGAGAAGCTAGAACCAATCCTGTAGAGGTTGCGAATAAAGAAGCCCTAAAATTCCCATTTTCATTGAGTTCTTTAAGAACCATCTCAAGTCTGCTAACCATAGAAAAATAAACAACTCAATACTTTGATTAAATAATAAATAATATGGACTATTTAATATTTAATTTTAACTTAATTGTTTTTATATTTTTAAATTTATAATGTAAGTCGATAATATATCATTCTTATTTATATTCATTGTGATAACACTCGGTCTAGCAATTGGTTTATTGAAACCTCTCTTTTGTGAGGGCGCTATTGGCAGAGTAGGGCTACCAGGATTGATTAATAGTGTATTAAACGGTGTCCCTTCTATTAAAGGTTGATGAGTATGACCAAAAATTAAAATATGCAATTTATTTTCAATAAAAAAATTTTCTAAATTAATAGGTTTTTCATGTATTACTCCTATTTTATATTTTCCTGAATAAAACTCCAAGTATTTAGGCAAGCTTTTTATAAGGTCACATTCACCGGCAATGGCTTTAGTTGGGGCTATTTTATTTAATTCATTCAAAAAAAATCCTTGGCAGATATCTCCAACATGAATTATTTCATCAACGTCTCGAAAAATTTTTTTCAATTGTTTAAGAACAAAATCAGAGCCCTCTGAATCACTGTTTGATTTAAAATGTGTATCCGAGATTATACCATATTTAACCATCAGATCATTTTACCTTCAAATTAAAATAATTCCAACTGCATAAATAATTAAACCAAATAAGAAATCTAATAATATTCGGATAATTTTATCAGTTGTAGTTTCTTTAATCTTTCTGTCGTTCTTAAAATATGAAGAAAATTCTTTTATTCCAATTGAAAGACTTTCTTTTACTCGTGAAAATTGCCATATCAGTAAAAATACACTAATTACTAACAAGGGTAAATATAAATATATGGCAATAATACTGAAATCATTTCCTTGTAAAAAATTCCAAATAGCATGCGCTGAAATAATATTATTTAAAGCATGTGCGAAAATCCCGGGAAAAATCCATCTTTTTCTTAATAAGATCATTGATAAAATTATTCCAACAAAGAAGCTTTGGAATAACCAGATAAGAGGGAAAATAAAGGATACTCCAGTTGAGCTTGGATATAAGATATACGCAAAATGACCAAGCCCAAAGAAAAATGCAGAAATTATCACAGCAGACATATTATTCAAGTATTCACTTCCTCTGTTAGTCAAAAAACCCCTATTTAAAACTTCCTCATAAATTGCAACGGAAAATTGAATTACTAGTACTGAAATTAAGAAAATTGAATAACTTTCTAATAGATAAGAATTAATAGATGCTTCAGAATAGGCTCCTAAGGAATATGAGATATAGTTTAACATCTCGGGAATAAATAGATACGTAAAAAAATCAAGAGGAATAAATACTAAAAATAACAATAAAATACCATAAAGAAGTTGATATTTAAAATTTGACTTTGAAATCTTGAAAAGGTTTAAAAACTTTACAGACGGATTAATATCTTCTTTTAAAATTATCTTCCTCTTCTGAGATTGAAATATGTAATTACTAAAAATTAAAGCTAATACAATAGCTATGATTATTACTAGAGCTCTTAATAAATAATAAATAGGTGATATTATACTTTTATTTGTATCATTAATTAATAAAGTAAATAAAGTGGGGTATAAGAGCAAAATAAAAGTTGTTAAAAACACTACTAAAACTTCTGCAAAGAAATAGAATCTCTCCTTAAATATCCTCTTTCTAGTATTTAGTCTCCTTCTCATTATCTATCTCCATATTCTGAATAATATAAATAAAAAACAATAATATAAAAAATTATTATCTTTACAGTTGAATATTATTAATAAAATTTTTTACTTCTTCTAAATTAGGAATTCCATTTCTTGCTCCTAATTCTTGAATGCACTTACTGGCAACAAAATTCCCAATTCTCACATTTGGTATTAAATGATTAAAATTAAAACTTAAATTATTGAGGAAACTAAAGATAAATCCTGCAGAAAAGGCGTCACCCGCTCCTGTCGTATCAACTACTTTATTTACCTGATATGATTTTATAAGAATTTTTGAGGTTTGGTTTATTAAATAGGCTCCTTCTTTTCCTAAAGTAATAATTAATATTTTAATCCCTAAAGAAAAAAGAGATTTGAACTTCTTATTAACAGTGTTAGCTTTAAAATCTAAAATATCTAAGTTATATAACGTCATAAATTCATTTTTTGAAAGTATTAAAATATCTATTAATCCAAATAATTCTTTCACATTTTCAAATCCTTGATTAATTATTAACATACCGGGATTCAGAATTACATATATTCCTTTCCTTTTAGCAAATTCAGCAGCTTTTATAAAAGGCTCTAAATTCTTCAAACTACTAAGAAATAATACTTTAGTATTTTCAATCTCCTCGATTAATATCTCCTCTTTTGAAAGATAATTTGCGGCTCCACTATGAGCAAAAATCCTTCGTTCACCCTCTTTATTAAGCGCTATGAATGCAGATCCCGTTACATAATCTTTATTATATTTTAAATAATGAGTTGATACCTTCATAGCATGAAAATCATTAATTATTTTTTCAGCAAATATATCATTTTTTCCTATCATCCCTATAAAAGCTGTTGACAACCCTAACTTAGCACATGCACAGGCTGTATTTGCGGCGGCGCCTCCGGACATTAGGTTCAAATCTGATACAAAAACTTCATCATCATTTCTAGGATATCTCTCCACTTGAGCGATCATATCTACAAGGGCAGCTCCTATGCAGATTACATCAAAAATTCACATCAACTCTCAAAAATTTTATATATGTCTACTATAATTGAATGAACCAAATTCAGAATTAATAACAAGATGATTCTCTGAATCAGAAGGAGAATTATCACAATAACCTATAATCTTAGACTCCACATTGAACTTATTTGCAATTTTTATTATTTCCTTTGCAATTTCTTCATTTGTAAAGAATTCCATTCTATGTCCCATATTAAAAACTTGATACATTTCTTTCCAGCTAGTTTCAGAAGATCTCTGAATAATTTCAAATATTCTTGGAATTTTGAAGAAATTATCTTTGACATATTTTATCCCTCGGCCATAATTCAAATCCTTCGTCTGACCTCCACCAGTATTATGTATAATGCCATGAATAGACGCTCTATAGTTTTTTAATACTTCTAGAACAATAGGGGCATAGGTTCTAGTTGGAGATAAAAGCGCCTTTCCAGTAGTTAAACTTAATTCCTTAACAAAATCAGTTAACTTATAATTACCAAAAAAAAGAAACTTCTCATCAAGATTTTGGTCGTAACACTCAGGATATTTCTGATAATAGTCATGTGATAGAACACCATGCCGAGCTAATGTCAATCCATTGCTTCCTATTCCGCTGTTAAATTCATCTTCATATATTGCTTTTCCAGAACTTGCTAAACCAACTATCACGTCTCCTTTTTTAATATTTACAGTATTAATAACGTCCTTTCTTTTCATAGTGGTAAAAGCAGAAGCATCTACAAGAATTGTTTTTACAATATCACCCACATCAGCAGTCTCTCCCCCACATAATATAGTACTTAACCCTAAATTCGATAATTTTTTACTGAATTTATCATACTCATCAATAATAACGGATATTATATTTCCAGTTATAAATTTACTATTTCTTCCTATATTATTTGATATAAAATAATTACCAGTAGCTCCTACACATAAGATATCATCAATATTCATAACTACAGCATCCTTTACTATTCCCCTAAAAATTTCAATGTCATTGGTTTCTCTGAAATACATATAGGCTAAACTTGCTTTTGTTCCCGCACCATCAGAATGAAATATTGAGCAATGAGAATTACGATTCTCAACATCATTTACGATTTTACAAAAAGCGCCTGGGAATATACCTTTATCAAGTGCATTAATTGCTTTATGAACATCATCCTTTTTTGAAGATACTCCTAGTTTTGAGTAAATATCTAGATTATCAGTCATGATTAAAATTGATATTTCTTTTTAATATATTTTACAAGATTCTCAGTTAATGTTTTTGCTTCTCCAATATAAATATGTGGATTCAATAAATTATCCAATTCCTCTAATGTAAATTTACTTGATATTAACTTATCTTGAGCCAAAATATCTTTAATCAATAAATTTTCATTTTTTGCTTTAATTACGGCTTTTCTAAGAATCTCATGGCTTTCTTGTCTTCCTATTCCTTTATTAACTAAACTGACCATAACTTTCTCAGCTAAGCATGCGCCTTTCGTGAGATTTAAATTATTTTCAATTTTTCTCTCATCAAAAACAATATTTTGCAGGTTAAAAATCAATTCTTTAATTATATAGTCTAAAAGTATGAAATTTTCAGCAAAAATAATTCTCTCATTTGCAGAATTGGTAAGATCCCTCTCATCTTCTAAAATAATATTATCCAATGCGGGAATAATATTTGATTTGATTAAACGAGCTAGACTACAAATTCTTTCAGATTTATGTGGGTTTCTCTTATGGGGCATTGTGGAACTTCCAACTTGACTTTCTTTGAAGGGTTCAAACATCTCTGCAATTTCATTTCGTTGTAAAATTCTAAATTGTCTCGCAATCTTAGCTAAAGTTTGAGAAATTAAAACAGTTAAAAAAATAACTTCAGCATGCCGATCTCTTTGGATAATTTGATTTGAAATTAATAATGTATTTAAATTAAGTTCCTTCATTAGATTCTCTTGGATTTGAAAACCTTTCTCCGTAAAACTTGCCATAGTTCCAACTGCTCCTGACATCTTTCCATAAGAAATACGCTGGAGTACTTGCTCTAATCTATCAAGATGTCTATCAATTTCATAAGCCCAAACTCCGAACCTCATGCCATAGGTAGTAGGAATTGCATGTTGACCATGAGTTCTGCCTATACAAACTAAGTTTTTCTTCATTTCTACGATATTAATTAGTTCCTTTAATAAACTCTTTAGAGAATCTTGTGTATATAGCAACGCTTCTCTTAGTTGTAGTGCAAAAGCGGTATCTTCTATATCATAGCTGGTCGCGCCTAAATGAATATATTTGCCCGCATCTCCTTTACATTGTTCCGTTAGAGCTTTTACCATGGCCATTAAATCATGATGAATCTCTTTGTCTATTTCTTTAACCCGATCGAGCTTAACATAAGTTAGATTAGCTTTTTTATTGATTTCAAGAGCCGCATCTTGAGGGATATTGCCTAATTGGGCATGGACTTTAGCTAATACCGCTTCAACTTTTAACCAATTTTCAAGCTTTCTTTCTTCAGTAAACAACGCAGCAATTTCAGTTCTATAGCGTGTTTCTATTGGATTTACAAACTTATGTGTCATAATAAGTATATAATTTTAAATCTCTTAATTAAAATAATTTTTTATTCCCTATTATTATTTTCTTAAATTTTAGTTAAGAATTATTTTAATCTAAAAATAAGTAGATTTTTATTAATAAATTAGTAATTCATATTGCTGAGAGCAATTAAAAGCAATCAGAAATAGGATGATAATAAGATGCCTTATTCACAACAATTTTTTTTTTATAGGTGTTACCACTGTGGCGCCTGGTATTATTCTAATAAAAGAATCAAATCAAAAAAATGTTGGAGATGCAATCATTCTTTTCAATTTAAAAATTCGATTAAATTCTCAAAAACTTGCACTATTAACACAGCAATCACAATAATTAAACAATTGAAAGAAGGAACTCAAAAAGAAAAGCTCTCTCATTTTTTAAATAAATAGAAATATAAAAATTAATTAAGCTTACATCCTTGTCTTTTCTATAATATATTAGTTATATATTATATGGCTTAAATTTGGAATAACTTATTTTTTGGTTAACATTTATGGAGTTAATTGAGGAACTAAAGGTTTTCGACGATAATCTCATCAAAAAATTGAACCAAATATCTTATAATAAGATAGATTACTGGGATATTAGGGCAGGATTGAATTTAGGAACAAATTTAGATTTTACAAATCAAAGAAGTAAAGAAGTTAGTTCTTATGAAATATTTAATTGTGGAATTCGTAGTTTTCTAAATGGAGGTTGGGGTTTTTATACCTTAAATGATATTAATAAGTCATCAATACTCGAGGGCTTTTTAACAGCGATTAAGTTAGCTATTCAATCAGAAAAGTTATCAAAAACTAAATTTAAAATACAAGATAGAAAACCTATAAATAAAAACGTCAAAATTTCAAGTAAAAAAGCCATTAAAGATACAGAAATTGACCAAAAAATAGCTATTGTAAAAGAGCATGAGAAAATCGCTTCCAACTTTTCTAGCCAAGTAAAAAATACCCGAACTGTATATTTAGACAGATATATCCACTCCCTTTTTATAGATTCATTTGGTAGTTTTCTAAATCAAGAATATGAGATGTTACGATTATTTTCTTCTGTATATGCAAATGAAAATGGTATCACTCAAAATGGATTAAATTCTGTTGGTGGGATAGGGGGCTTTGAGATATTAGAAAATGAAACTGCTCAAAATATAAGTTTGAAATCCGCTAAGCAAGCAATTGAATTGTTATCCGCAAAATCACCCGTTGGAGGTAAATTTACTGTAATAATGGATCCAAAATTAACAGGTACTTTTATTCATGAGGCATTTGGGCACGCATGTGAAGCAGATTTAATATTAAATAAAGAAAGTATACTAGAAGGTAAAATTGGTCAAAAAGTTGCTATAGATGAGATAAATATTATTGATGATCCAACAATGGGTCAAGGTAAGAAATTTGATTTAAATTATGAATTATACGGAAGTTATCCCTTCGATGAAGAAGGCATAAAATCACAAAAAACAAAATTAATTGAGCATGGTGTTCTAAAAAATTTTTTACATAACTTAGAAACCTCTTCACGGATGAATGAAGCTCCTAATGGTCATGGCAGAGCCAACTCTAATGTTTCAAAACCTCAAGTTAGGATGGGTTTTACATATCTTGAACCTAAAGATTGGACTCTGGACGAGATGATTAAAGATACAAAACTAGGCGTCTTATGCGAGGATTTTCAATATGGTTATACCGATCCTACTACTGGAAACTTTCAATTCAAATGCAAGTTATCTTATAAAATCGAGAATGGGGAAAAAAAGGAAATTTTAAGAGATGTAGCGCTTTCTGGTATGACTTTGGAAGTCTTAAATAAAATTTCTGCTATCGGTAATGTTGATACTTTTAGCTATTCTGATGGTGTTTGTGGTAAAGGGGGTCAGGGATTAAGAGTTTGTGATGGTGGACCCTATATTAGAATCGAACAATTAACTCTTGGAGGTCTAAATTAAATGGAGACCAAACCTGATATCTATAGTTTAGCAAGATTTGGATTGAATTATGCAAATAAGACTGATTCTAAACTCAAGGGCATAGAAATTTATTTTTCTTTAAATAAAGATATTAGTGTTGAAATTGAAGAGAATTCAATAAAAAATAATGAAATTGGATTTGATAATGGATTTTCTGTAAGAGTTTTTGATAATCGTGGGGCTTTAGGTTTTTCTTTTGCTAATAGAATAGAAAAAAAAATCATTCGAAAAATCATTGATAATGCTTTAAAAATGATGAGCTCTGGAACACCTGATCCTGAGTTTAAGGATATTCCACCTCCTAGTACATATCCTAAAGTTAATTTACTCTATGATAAGAAAATAAGAAACTTAACAATAGAAGATACTACAAACTATATAAATGACATAATTAGCATATGCAACAACGATGATATGGCAATATCACAATCTGGAAATTTTTCAGTGAGTTTTTCAAAAACATTTATATTCAATTCTAATGGATTAGAAGCTTATTCCAAAGAATCTTTATGCTCAATATCCTCAAATATGATTGTAAAGGACAAAATAACTAATGATACTTCATTTGGATTTGAATATCAAACTGAAAGAGAGTTAAAGAATATTGATGCAATAAATGTGGCTAAAATAGCTCTTAACAATGCAAAGGTAAATTTAAATAGGAAAAAGATTAAAAAAATGAAAGTACCCTTGATTCTAACACCTCAAGGGACAATTAATATTATATTAAAGCCATTAGCTGCAGCGATAAATGCGGAATCTTTCCAATATAACAGGAGTTTTCTTGTTGGTTTACGTGGAGAAACTATAGGTACAGAAAAACTCAATATTGATGATAATGCTCTCTATGATGGAGCTGTAGGATCATCAATATTCGATGCAGAAGGTATTCCTTGTCGCAATAAACAAATTATAATAAATGGTGTTTTTCAGAAACAGGGATTACTTCATAATTTTTATACTGCTAGTAAAGAAGGAGTTGAAAGTACTGGTAATGCTGCTCGATCCTCATATAGCTCTATTCCCAAAATTGGAATTTCTAATTTTCTCTTAAAACCAGGGAATATTAGTAAGGATGAACTTTTTAATGATACAAAAGAAGGAATTCTTCTAAATTATACTGGTGATAGACCAAACTTAACAACAGGAGATTTTTCTGGATTAATTTTACAAGGAAATGTCATAAAAAATGGAGAAATGAAAGAACCACTCAATGAAACAATGTTGGCAGTAAATCTTTTAGATTTATTTAAAAAAATTGAAGCGATTTCTAAAGAATTTAAGATATACGGCTCACTTCAAGCACCGTATGTAAAAATAAGTGAGGTTCAGATCATTGGTAGTGTTAGCTAAGAGTGATATTTAACTTGAGTAAGAGAATATTAAAAAAATATTCAACTTCAGATTTTATATTCCATAACTCAATAATTATTAACTGATTTGAACCAGTTTGACTAAAAGTCACGTTCACAATATCAGAAACCCAAACTGTATTATGAGCTAGTGTTGTGTTCTCCAATGTGCGATATAATGTCCCATTTGAAGGGCCTGGGTATAAAATTGTGTTATTATTTCCTTTCAATATTTTTACTCGAAATCTATAATCATGATTCAAATAATTACCTACAATAACAGAAAAATTGATAGGTTCTCCTACTTTTGCTACTTTTGTGTAATTTTCTAATTCTTCACCATCCTCCAATACAGCAAAATAAACATATCCCGGTTCGGGAGTCAATGCATAATAAATGATAAACCCTGAAACTACACATATCCCTATTAATAAAGAAATTTTGACGAGTTTTTCAAATATTTTACGGTTTTCCCGTATTTCTTTACTTTCTGATATGTGATTATTTCCCTTCATATTCTTTAAACCAAGCAATAGTTTTTCTTAGACCTTCCTCTAAAGGAGTAGTAGGTTCCCAATTCAATAATCTTTTTGCTTTTGAGATATCTGGACATCTTCTTATAGGATCATCAACAGGTAACGGTTTAAATATCATCTTTGAATTAGACTCTGTTAACTTTATTATGATTTTGGCTAATTCTATAATAGTGTATTCAATGTTATTTCCTAAATTAATAACTTCACCAGTTGCTTCATCCTTATATACGATTTTTAAAATCCCTTCAATTTCATCTACAATATAAATAAAAGATCGAGTTTGTGACCCATCACCAAAAATAGTAATATCTTCATTATTTAATGCTTGATGGATGAAATTTGGCACAACTCTTCCAAAATGAGGTCCATGCCGTATTCTCGGGCCTGATGTATTAAAAATTCTAACTATTTTAGCTTTTATATCATGTTCGAGTTCATAAGCTTTTACAAAAGCTTCACCCGCTCTTTTTGATTCATCATAACAACTTCTTGGTCCTGTGGGGTTTACATTTCCAAAGTATATTTCTGGGGTTGGAATTGCGTCATCTGGGGGATTACCATACGTTTCTGATGTGCTAGTATAAAAAAATACAGCACTATGTGTCTTTGCTATTCCTAACATATTCATAGTTCCGAATGTATTACTTTTTAAGATTGAAATTGGGTATCTTTCAAACTCAAATGGAGATGCTCTACTTGCCATATGCATAACAAAATCTATTTTTTTAATATCTCCGATAGAAATTCCATTTGGATGATAACTAAAACCAAAATATATTGGTTTTGAGATGTCATGATTAATAAATCGAAAATTGTCTTTATTCATTAAATGTGAAATATTAACTGCTCTTCCAGAGGAGAGATTATCTAAACAAATAACTTCAGCACCTTGACTTACTAAAACGTCACACACCCATGACCCTAAGAACCCGGCTCCACCAGAAACAAGAATTGTTTTATCTTTAAACGTTATTCCATCTTTAGATAAACGATTAGAAATTTCCTTTATATCTTGGTTAATATCATAATTCAATTTAAAAAACCTTCACGTAAAAATAAAATTTAACTTTAATTTAATTTTAATTTAGTATTTTCTTTAAGATTTTTGTATTTTAAAGAAATGAATCATAATATAAGAGCAAGGTTGAAGAATTAAGAAAGAAATGAAAATGTTATCAAATTATTTAGTACGATTTCCACAAAATTGGCAGAATTTTAATTCAAGAGGATAATGTTTCCCACAGTTGGAACATTTCTTTAATGAATTATTAAGAATTTCTCTTCCGAGCATTTCAAAAACTTTCTCGACATTTTCTCCTGTTTTTGATGAAGTTCCTATGATTTCACCCTTGAAGTCATACATATTATAAACTTCTTTACCTTGTTCAGCCGTAATTTCTCTTTGATCTTCTAAATCGATTTTTGCCTCAATTAATATTTTGGTTTTAGGACTATTAGGTACTGAAGAGATAACATTCATCCAATTATGAAGATCTTCCAATGAATCTTTGTTAGTTATGTCGTATAGTATCAATGCCCCTGAAGCACCTGAAACATAGGAAGGTAATAGCAAACGGAATTTACGTTCTCCAGCAAAATCCCAAATGTTAAGTAATACTTCTGTATCATCTACAACGACCTTTTTAGTCTCGAAATCTACTCCTATCGTTGATAGAGTCGACTTATCAAACTTCCCTGTTGCGTAGCGCCTAATTAAGGATGTTTTGCCTACATTTTTTGCTCCGGCAACCACGACTTTGAATTTGATTATATTTACCACCAATTATTATAAAATCGTAATTTTAGCATAATTTTTAAATTAATTTTAAAAATATTTGCTATTATATAATATCAGATTTACCAATAAAAATATAATTTATGATTTTTAATTGAATAATAATTATGAATCTTCTTTATATTTATATCTACTAATTTTATAAATTTCTTGAGCTATTTTTTTTCCGATATTTTCGATTTTCAACAAATCTCCAATATCCGCATTAAATATCTCTTGGAGCGTTTTTAATTCTTTTAACAAGTTTTTAGCACGAAGAGCATTTATACCCGGAATACCTGCTACAATGTATTCTAACAGATGTGAAATTTCGATAGGTTTTTTATCAAATCTTAATTTTGGCTCTCCTTTTGAAATTGAGTTTTCTTTTTTTGCCAAGTTATATAGAAATTCAGCAGATTCATCGGGATCCTTAGTTTTATACAAATTGATTCCTAAATTTAATATTATTGATGTTATAGCTCCATAAAGAGCATTTTCTTTTAAGTTTGAATTGAGGAAAGGATCTCCCTCTAATATTAAAATGGCTCTTTCGAAATTATTCTTTAAATCAAATAGTTCTTTAAATAATCTTCCATCCTTAATCGAATCATTAAAATCTTGTGCTGATTTTCTCTCAATTCCAACCCTGTCTGATATAATATAATCACCTATTTCAAGTTGCTCTAATTTGAGCTTTACACCAATAATAGATAAATTACGAACTACTGGGGAGGCAGTTTCTCGGTGATCACATATTATTGTAAGAGACTCAGCTTCATTAATCTGTTCCTTATCAATAGACAAAACATTAGGTTTGGATTTGGATTCATTTTTCTTTTCTTTTTTTATGAAATCCAATAGATTAGCTTGTCCTTTCTTAGTAGGATCCTCTTTATCCTTTATCCTTTTAAGAGAATCTTTCATATTCTTTTCTTTCCTCTTTTCTCCCCAGTAATATCCCTCATCTCTTGTTCCCTCCGCCATTAGGATATACACTTTACCCTCTTTTCTTCTTCCTGTACGCCCTCGACGCTGAATTGAACGAATTGCGCTTGGTACTACATCGTAAAACACTACCAAATCACATTCAGCAATATCTAATCCCTCTTCAGCCACACTTGTACCAATAAGAGTATTATAGATTCCTTCTTTAAAATCCTCCAATAATTGTATTTGTTCTTTTTGAGTCAATCCTTTATCAGAAGATTTTGATTGTTGTCCAACAAAGCGATGTACCTTTATTACCTCATCGCTTTTGAGATACTTAACAATATTATTAACCGAATCTCTAAAATGGCAAAATACTAATATCCTTGACTCTGCATTTTGTATTATCTGCGTATGTAATAGGGATTTTAATTTTTCAAGTTTGGGGTGAACAATCCCATTGGCTTTAGTAGAGTCACTTAAATTAATGAGACGTTTAAAATCACCATCACTAAATAACTCTTTTAGAGATTTATTGGCAGTATTTTTTTTTATTTTTTCTTGATTCTTATGAATATAATCACTTAATGCGTTGATCCCCTGAGTCTCGATTAATTCTCCCATATGAGAGAGTCTAATTGCATTAGAGACTAATTTTTTCGCTTTAAATAATTGAAATTTTTCATTTTCATTTAAGGACGAGGAAATTTTATTATTAATAATTCTATTAAGTGAGAGTAGGGCTTTCCTTGTTACTTTATTAATATCTGATGTTCCTAAAAGTTCAATTTCCTTTAGCCAATTATAAATTGCTTTTAATTTCTCCTTCAAAATTTGATTTATTTCAATAAATTCCAGAGGAAGTTTGATTTTAATCCATTCATTATCTACTTGGTGAATATACGGTTTTACGTCTATATCTGTCTCAGTACGAATTTCTATATGGTCTATATATAAATTATTTTTGATTTCGCTAATCTTTTCTTCTGTAGAGCCAGGGCTTGCTGTCAATCCTAATATTTGAGCATTTCTCACAGACTCAATGTATTTTTGAGCAATAAAGCCATAAGCATAATCCCCTGTTGCTCTATGGCATTCATCAAATATGATTAAACGCACATCATCAATTGGATAAAGTTGAGATATAATATCATTTTGTAGAACTTGAGGCGTCATAAAGGCTACTTTAATCTCTTTCCAGATTTCCTTACGCTTTTCCGGTGCGGTTGTACCTGTTATTGATTTTAAATTTTCGATTGGGATTGTTGTTAAATCAACAAATGAGTTATAATGTTGCTCAACTAATGGTTTAGTTGGCGCTAAAAAAATAACTTTCGAATTAGGGTTTTCTGATAGTTTTTGTACTGCTAACATTAAAGCAATGACAGTTTTTCCTAATCCAGTAGGAATTACAACTAGACAATTATGTTTTAAACAATTTATAAAAATTTTTTCCTGATATGCACGTCTTAATACCAAATTTTCCTTGATTAGGGGATGAGAGATATAACCTGCTTCCTTTGCGACCATAAATGTTAAAAAATTATCTCTATTAATTTTTATGATTTTCTAAATATTAAATATTATAAAGTTAATGAGTCAATGGAATCTCTTAAATTCTATTAATAACTTTTTAATAATATAATTTTAAGTCCTATTTATTATTAAATAAAGTCCTATTGTTATTCGCGCGAGTGGTTTAGTGGCTATAACGACACGCTCACACCGTGTAGCTCGGGGGTTCGAATCCCCCCTTGCGCATTAAATTTTTATAAGTATAAAATCTTTATTCCCTTAAACCATGGTAAGAATCATAAAAGTTTTATTTTATTATACATTTCACATTATAATCACTAATTTTTGGTACAAGCTATGTCTTCTTTTTTAGAGTCTCGTGAACTAAGAAAAAAATATAAAGAAGTTAGAGACTATGTTAAAATTGGTTCAATTTTTCTAACTCGTTATGAAAAAGCTAGAATTACCGGAGCGAGAGCATTACAATTAAGTTACGGTGCTCCTATATTGGTTGATAAACCTAGAGACATGATAGATCCTATTAAAATAGCACTTATAGAGTTAAGAGCAGGGATTTTACCGTTAACTATTAGGAGAGAATTCCCAAGCGGAGAGTTCCAAGATATACCTATTAGTAAATTAATTCTCAAAAAAGACTAAAACAACCTCTTTTTTATTGTACTCGATATTTTCCTCTCTCTGTAAGAAAATATACGAGCTGATCTCCTACTTGTTCAAATTCAACATAACCTTTTGCAATCAAACTATTTAGAACTTTTTCTAAATCTGCTTTTCTAAAAGGTTCAATTCCTAAGGGGATTCTACTTTGATTAGCGACAATTGCTATGCGAGAAAGAAACATTCTACCCCCAATAAAAGATTCGAGTATCGTTAGTTCATCATTTGAAAGATGTTCAAATTGATCATGCTTTATATATTGCTCTTTGAGCGTTTTTGCCAAATCCAAAGTTTCTTGATCAACTTTTTGTTTTTTTACCTCTACATGTTTAAGTTGCACTAAATCTTTTGCTACAGGTGCTTTTTTTTTCTTGGTCATCTCTTCGATATAATTTCTTATCTTTTCACGTTCATCTGACTCTCGATCTGAAGGTAGATCATCTTTTTTATCATCCATAATAATACCATAAGGAATTTAATTATAAAAATTTATATTCAAATAATGGAAAAGATCATTGAGATAAAAAACGGAGAAAGAATTATAATCAGACATATCGAGGAATCTGATATTGATGGAGTCTGGAGTAATTTTAATGAAGTTATAGATGAAGCAATTTATCTACCAGTTCTTTTCCCCGTGAGATCTCAATATGAAAAACATTCATGGTTTAATTCCCTAAAAAAAGAAAATGAGATATGTATCGTTGCGGTTAACTCTAATATGAAAGCACCTTTTAATATCCTTGGACAATGTGAAATATCAAATTCAGAATGGGATGCTGCCACTCATATTGGTAAGCTTGGAGTTATTGTAAAATCGGATTATCGAAATTTGGGCATTGGTTTTCATTTAATTGATCTAGCTATTCGGGAATCAAAAAGAATTAATAAAAAAGAAAAAATTATTCTCAGTAGTTTTACTGAAAATAAACGTGCACTCCATCTTTACAAAAAAATGGGATTTAAAATTGTGGGAGTAAGAAAAAGGCAATTCTATATGAATGCTCGTTATTATGATGAGATCTTAATGGAAATATGGATTGATGATTATTTAGCTAATAATCAAGTTTAATCGTAATTAATATATTAAGGTAGCATCATGGAAATCGAGTACGTTTTTCATAATTACGCTTACTCTCTATATCTAATGGATTTTCGTTCAAGAAAATAAAATTTAAATTTTTCAAGAGTTCTATATCCTTCAAATCAAAGCTTTTAATATCATTACGTTCTAAAAACAAAATAATCAAGCTATTTAGATTTTCCAAACCCTCGATCTTAGTAATATTATTTTTATCAAGGAAAAGTTCCTGAAGATTAATTAAATTATCTAAACCTTCAATTTTAGAGATTTTATTTTTTGATATTTCTAAGTGTGTGAGGTTATGGACATTTTCTAGATTTTGAAGCTTTGCAATATTATTATTAGAGATATTTAGGAATTTAAGATTGACTAAATGATTCAAACCTTCAATTTTAGAGATTTTATTATCATTTAAGTTTAAAAAGATTAAGTTATGAAGATTCTCAAGGCCGGATATGACCTCGATATCATTATTTGATAAATTTAATGCCTTTAACCTTTGAAAGTTTGCAAGATTCACCATTTTTCTTATATTATTTGAACTCAAGTTTAGTTGCTCCAATTTCAATGAGTTTCCTAAATCTCGAATTTCAGAAATCAAATTCTTGTCTAAAAAGAGCTTTTTAAGGTTTGGTAATTTAAAATTCTCTACGATTTTAATTTTATTACCAGTTAATATGAGTTCCTCTAATTTACTTAAATAATCTAAACTTTTTGTCTTTTCTATTTGATTATAAGCTAAATTTAGGAATTTTAAAGTTGTTAAATATTCTAGAGCATCTATCTCGGATATTTTATTTCTTTTAAGCATAAGATATTCTAATTTGTAAAGCTTGTTTATTCCTGGTATATCAGATATTTTTCTTAAATTTGAACCTTCACAATTCAATAAAATGATGAATCCATCTCTTAGAGTAACGTTATATCCACACACTTTTTTATAGTAATTAAAAAGGATGAGATTATAACATAATTCTAAAGTTTGATTGTTTATGTCTATATTATATTCGGTAATAGGTAAATTTGTTAAATTTTCTCTCGCCTCTCCATTTAAATTTTCAATTATGACATTTTCCATAAAATCTTGAATTATGTTGCGAGATTTTTTTAAATTAAATTTCGCTAAAAGATCCAATGCAAAGAATTTTTGATTTATGTTTTCCGCTGAGTATAGAACAAACTCGAGAAGTTTAATGAGTTTTTTGTTTTGAAAATAATGAGCTCCTAATATTTTTCCTGATAATAATCTTAAACTTATATCTTCATCCGATAAGAAAATTTCCTCTAAAAATTTATAATCTTTTCCTTGTTCCAACTCACCATATATTTCTAAAGCTTCATTTCTAAGCTGAGGATCATTTGAATCACTAATCCATCTTTTCAAGTGAGTCTTTGCTTCTTTAATACCAATTTGAGATATATTTTCTTTAATATATCGAGGATTGAAGCCCATTTTTTAATCGAATAAAAATTGAATCACTTAAATAATTAAATTAATATAATTTGCGAATTCATTTGAATCTTTTAATTGAACTAGTTTGATTTTGATAAAAAAATCAGTTGTATATCAAAATTAATTTTTTTTTTATAACAAATTTTGTTCAAAAATTATGTGGCATCCATTAGAACAACAAATTAAATGTCAATACTTAATTACAGAGTGAAGATTTTTAAAGAAATTGATAGATTTCTTTTTGTAATGCTTTAATTTAGTTTTTGTATTAAAAAAATTTATAAATGCGAAATATATTATATTTTTAATTTTAATTTGTTATAATTTATCGATATTATTATACATATAAAAAATAATATTATTGATAAACATATAAAAATTAAAAAAACCATTTGGAATATAAATCATAAAATCAATAAAAATTAAAAATAATAAGGCAGATAAATATGGCAGAAGAAGAAAGTTTTTTAAACGCTAAGGCTTTAGTCGTAGACAATGGTACCGGTATTTCCAAGAATGGTTTCGCAGGTGAAGATCAACCTCGATCGGTTTTTCCTACACTTATAGGTTATCCAAAATATGAATCTATAATGACTGATGTTGAGCATTATACTCGTGAGTATTACATCGGTGAAGAAGCTATGCAATTGAAGGGTGTATTAAAATTAATGTTCCCCGTCGAGCATGGTATTATAGAAGATTGGACCGCTATGGAAAAAATCTGGCATTATACCTTTTACACCGATTTGAGAATTGATCCAAGTGAACATCCCGTTCTTTTAACTGAAGCTCCTCTAAATCCAAGACCAAATAGAGAAAAAATGGCCGAAATAATGTTTGAAACATTTAATGTGCCTGCTCTCTATGTTGCAATGCAAGCAGTCTTATCTCTTTATGCTTCTGGTCGTACTACTGGATGTGTTATAGATATTGGAGATGGAGTCTCTCACGTTGTTCCAATATTCGAAGGATTCGCCTTAAGTCACGCTATCCAGAGAATTGATCTTGCAGGACGTGATATCACTACCTATTTACAAAGATTGCTTCGACAAAAAGGTTATTCATTCACTACATCCGCTGAAAAGGAAATTGTACGAGATATAAAGGAGAAATTATGCTATGTGGCAATAGATCCCGAGAAAGAAATGATGCTTAGTAAGAAAGTTGCTGGAATGGAGAAGAGCTATATGCTTCCGGATGGAGAAACAATTAATGTTGGCGTAGAGCGATTTTTAGCCCCTGAATGTTTCTTTAATCCCTCTGTTATTGGAAAAGAATTAGAACCTTTAGACGATGTGATTGTAGGTTCTATTTCAGAGTGTGATGTTGACTTGCGAAGAGATCTTTACAGCAATATTGTGCTCTCTGGTGGTTCCACAATGTTTCCTGGAATTAAGGAACGTTTGACTAAAGAAATTAAAGAACAAATTCCAGAATCAGTTGATGTTAAAATTATCGCTCCTCCCGAGCGTATGTACTCCGTGTGGATTGGTGGCTCAATTTTAAGCTCTCTGAAAACATTTCATCGCATGTGGGTTACCCGTCGAGAGTATAAGGAGATGGGACCGCAGGTAATACACCGATGCTTCTAATGGGCTAATCTCCTATGCCCAATTAAAAAAATAACCTTTTATTTAAGTTTTTTATTTTTTACTTTTTATTATTTTATTAAAAAAATTACATTAAAGGGCTTTAGTAATCATTCTTGTTAATATAAACATGAAAAAAAAAAACCTATGGCAAAACAAGAGAAAGAAGTCAGGGATATAAAAAGGATTCTTTAGTATCCTTATAGAACTCTTGATTTTCGTGATAGCATTCCACACAGTACCAACTCTTATCTACAGGGTTATAAGTCATATCTCTATGTTCTTTTCCGCAAACAGTGCATATGCAAATTGAATCATTTTCAATATCACGCAACAAAGATATTTTTCCTCCCAATTCTTCAATTTTTTTACGTTCTTCTTGATTAAACCCATCTAGGTTTTTCAACTTTCCGTCTTCATTTCGCTCCAAGGTTCTGCGTTTATTGAATAAGTCATCATACTGACTTCTTGCCCATGCAACCCAAAGATCCCTCAAATTATCCCGTATTTTCCTTAGCAGGGGAGTCCTAATAATTATTGTCCACTTTTTCCTCATATAGTACTAATCACCAAACTAATATTTAAATATATGAAGACCGTTTTTAGATACTCTATCCTAAAAAGTGGGTTACGCGTAGTGAATATAAAGATATGGGACCTCTATTAAAAAAAAAAGAAATTAAAAATATGATTATTTCCATTCCATCCCAAGCAATTTGAAACCATCAGATACGCCCATTAAATGTTCGATATCGTATCTGAAACCATCAACAGTTAAAAAAGGCATAAAATATTTTTCTAATTCTACCAAGGCTTCTTCTGCTTTGCCTCGTTCGGTATATATTAAATGATATTGCTTTATACCATTTAAACCACCGGAAGTATTAAATACTCTCCATTTACTAACAAAGGGTAGCTTTTTAGGTTGCTTTAAATATAGTTTTGCCATATCTGGAGCTTTATGGGGAGGATACCATACAGTCATCATAAATAAGCCCATAGTCATCACAAATTTATATATTTTTTTGATTGATTGGTAATGAAAATGTATTCGGGTTAACTATATAAATTTTGACATTTTTATCAAATCTCATCAATATATAAAAAAGGTCAAACATCAAACTTTTAGGAATGCCTATGATATTCAAGATGTAAATTCTTTTCCCTTGAGTTGTGCCTTATGCTCAATCAATATAATTCTTAGAATAAGATCGTGTGTAAATTAATGAACTCATTCTTCATTAACCTTAGTAAGATAATCGATATGCGTAATCTCATTTGCATCTTTAGTAAATCTTACAACGTATTCACTGTGACGTTTGAAGGAATCATCATGGGAGATAACAAATAATTGTTCAAACCCTTTTATATTATAAATATATTTACTCAAATTCTTACGGGTTGTCTCATCTAAATTAGTAGTGGGTTCATCAAAAAAAGCAAAATTAGCATTTGTTAGCACTTTTAGTATTGCTAATCGGACTGCTAATGCTGCTGACATTTTCTCTCCTCCAGATAGTCTAAAGAAATTTTTAACAGTTTTAGGAGTAACGATTTCAATATCATAATTATCCCGCCATTTGAGAACCGCATCCTCTTCCTCTCTTATATCTCTATATATTTCCGAAGCAATAATATTTATCTTGCTTATTAATGCACTTCTCATTTTCGGGATAAATTCTCTTATCCACATCCTTAATTTTTCAATAAATAACTGCTGGACTTCTAAATTATCTTTTTCTTTATTTAACTTAACTAAATTAGTTTCAATTTCCTCAATTTTTTTAAGTTCTTCATTTAATTCATTTAGTCTCAATTTTCGTTCATTCATACGTGTTTCTAACTCAGTTTTAGTTTTCTCGTTTTTTCTGTAATATTCTTCGTACTTTTGAAACTCAGCTTCATCATATTTAGAATTCAAGTCTTTTATCAGCTTTTGGTTTTCTTGTATTTGTAATTTGAGGTTCTCTAAAGCAGATAGGCTAGAATTATAATCTTGTTCTATTTTAGGAAGTTCTTCTGCTTGCTTAATATGAGTTTGATATAATGTGTAGTCTTTCTTTAAATTCGCTAATTCTTCTTGGATTTTTTTGAATAATTTGGGAATTTGATCCAATTTTTTGGTTTCTTTCTCCATATCACGCATTACTTTTTCAATTTCCTCTAATTTTGACATTAAAGGATTCATTCTTTTTTCTAATTCAGGAAGCTTCTCAGATAATTTACTGAAAGTGATATAATCATTAATTGAATTTTCTAAGGCTCTCTTCTCATCATCCAATTTCTTCTTTCTTTCCCAATAAGTATCTTTATTTTTTATATATTCATTCTCTTTTTTTATTTCTTCATTTAGTTCTTCAAATCGTTTTTGATTAATCGCTAATCTAATTCTTACTTCTTTTAAACTCTCAATTTTGATATGAAATTCTTCTTTTGCTTCTAAGTCTTTTTCTAATTGTTTTACTTCGTCTATGCTTTTTTTCAATAAATCTTTCTTATATTTTACTTGTTTTAAAAGAGATTTCGGATCAGATTTCTTCTCTTCAATATTTCTACAAGTTTGATTAAAGAAAGGGCATTTACCTGTTAATAAATACTCGTAATTTTGATTAATTAAAGCTATTTCTTTTTCTAAATCGGATATAATTAATTTTATACCCTCTTTTTTTAATTCAAGGGTTTCTAATTCTTTAAGCTTCGTTTCTAATTTGGAAAATGATTCAATTTTTTTATGGGATAGCTCTAATTGTTTTTTAAAAGTTTCTGAATCTGATCTTTTTTTAGTTAAACCCTCATCTATAGTCTTAAATCGGGTCAAATCTTCATTTATTAATAATAAATCTGCTTCAAGTTCCTGATATCGATTGTATTTGCTTTTAAGTTTAATACTATTTTCGAGGGCTTCTTTTGCTTCATTAATTTGATTTATTAAATTATTTTTCTCACTTTCTATATGTAAGTGGTCCGTTTTTAAATCTTGTAATATTTTTTGTTTTTCTTGAAGATCGCTCAGTTCAGCTTCAAGTTTCTTCTGTTCTTTTGTTTGTAGTTCATATTGCTCATAATTATTCTTTGCTTTATCACAAATAAGCTTAGCTTCTTTAACCTGATTCAATTTAATAATGAATTCAGAAACCCTTATTTGTGCATCTTTTTCTCTAAGCTGTAACTTTTCGTAATCTTCTTGAACACTTTTACTCTCCTCTTTTAAATTTTTTAACTCATCAAATTTCTCTTTAATCTTTTTTCCCACTTCTTTTATTTTACCAACTTTTATTTCTAAAGCGTCAAAATCCTTAGTTACTTTATCTATGTTATTAATTAAAACCGACTTATTTTTAATCTCACCAGTGATTTCACTGATTTCTTCCTTAATCTCATGTAAAAGTCTCTCATATGCTCCTTTTCCTAATTTTCCTAGTTCACTCCAAATAACTTCATAAATTTTTAAACTTAAAATTGGATCAAAGTAATTCTTTCTTTCTCTAGGTTCCCTTTGGAAAGGGTCAATAAAGGTTCCTTGAGGTATTCCAATTGATGTTTTAAATAATTTATCAAGTTCAATACCTTTACTAAGCCCTATCTGAGTTTCGATCCACTTTTTTAACTGAGATATCTTCTCTATCTTAACTATTTTACGATTAGTTAAAGCATTATATACTGCTATTTCAGATTTGCCAATATTACGTTCTATAATATATGGTTCGTTATTCAGACCGATTATCCATAATTTTATAGTTCCAAATACTTGTTTATCATTATTAATATCTCTCACATATACATCATGGGATCTTCCTTCTAAATAGTCGAATAATGTAAACCCAATCATCTCTAATACCGTTGATTTTCCTGTACCATTATTTCCATGAAAGACATTTAACCCTTTCTTGAAAGGGATTACTGTTTTCTTATGAGTTTTAATATTTTCCAATTCAATTTTTTTTAATAACATTCTTTTTCACCTTATAAATCTAAATCCTCATCATCAATTAAATCATCAATATCCTCCCCATCGAATAAGTCATTGTAATCAATATCACTTAGATCTTGTTCTTCTTCCTTCTCTTCCTCACCTTTTAAAATTTTTTGGTTTTTCTTTTTTCTATCTTTTTTTTTAGGCGAAATCTGTTCTTCTTTTTTTTCTGTCAGAGCATTTTTATGTTTAATTTCAGATAAGAATTGATTGAAGATGTCCTTATCAGAAACAATCCATAATTCTACTTGACTTTTTATCTTCTTATAATTTATTTTCCCACCTAATTGCGTTTTTAAATTTTGAAATATATCATATATCTGTCCTTTAAAGGGTTTAAAACGCTTTTCTAAATCAAGTGTTCCGAGGAATATCTCTTTTTCAATATCTTCCACACTTAAATCCTTGTCAAAGGCTATTTCTTGGTCCATACTAGAAATTAGTCTGTTGCTTAATTTTAATCCTAAAATATCAAATTTTTCATTAATTCTATTTCTGAGTGAAGTTAAATCCACTTCTAATTGTGAATAGCTAATTACTCCTCCAACAGCAAAGTAGAGAATGGGTTTATCTAAGTTTGTTTTTTCAAGAGTTTGATTTGATTTAAGAGGTACACCATACTTAGTTAATTCTCTAATAATGTAATCTTGAGCTTCATGGAATGAATTAAGCCCTTCAATCGAAAGATATTTCAAAACCATGAACCTTCGATTAGGAATTGAAAGACGTTCCATTGTATTTCCTTCAACGCATAGTAATCTTCTCACTTGCATTTTCTTATTGTCTAAGACTTCAATCAGAAATGCTCCTCTTTCCTGAAAGGTTTCAGAGACCTCATTCACTTCCAGACTTCCCGGATTAAAAATCCATGGTTGACGGTCCGGTATACTATATTGCTTATGGAAGTGCCCTAATGCTAAATAATCAATTGATTGATGTAACTTTTCAAGAATAGGAGAATAATTTATCCCCGTTTTCTTATCATCGTAATTAGTAATACCAAAATGCATCATTAAAATATTAAAAGTATTTTCATTCCTCGAAATAGCATTTTCCAAAAGAGGGAGTAAATCAGAAGTAGCACTACCAAAATAGTTCAATCCATAAATACTACAATTTTTAATTACAATCTTACCACCCGAATGCGCAGTAGAGGAATATTCTTCAAAAGAAATTTGATTTTTTTTATTATCGTAATCTCCTGATAGTAAAATTATAAAATCTAAATCTGCCACTAGTTTTAACCAAGTAAGATCAGAGAAAAGAGGATTTTCATGATTTCCTTCAATACATATTATTGGTATTTCTCTTTGTAGATTTTTGATACATTCAGTTTTAAAAGAAGTAAGAATATTAATAATCTCTCTTAACATAGAAGGATTTACACCTTCATCACTATCAATTAAATCTCCACTTATTAGAATAAAATCTACTTCTTGTTCAATTGCTTTATGTAATACTGATCGGAAGGCTTCAAAATAATCAAAATATCTTTGTAAAATATTGTATTGTTTTTTTCCTAAGTGAATGTCTGCTAAATGTAAAAACTTTACAGAACTCATGATGATACCTTAATTTTTATACTTAAATATGATTTGTTCATTTTCATTCTTTTCATTCTTTACGGTGAGAAGAATTTGTTGATTGCAAAAATCTTCTGCATATAGATACACTTTAGACGCATTTTCCAGTGCTTTTCTATCTTCAGGAATATATTGCAAAAATTTATCACTGGAAATAAAAATAATTTTATTTTTAGCTCTAGATGTCAAGACATTGAATCGATTCAAATTAAAAATAAAATCCTCTTCAGTACTTATTTTATCTTCATCTGATAATCCAATTGAGGTAATTATTAAATCTCGATCAGAACCCTGAAATTTTTCTACTGAATAGATAGTACTTTTAAGATATTCCATTAATCGGGCATCAGTTAAATACGTTCTTTCCTGAAATTTTGTAAATATTTTCCTAATGATTGCCCGCCCTTGGGCATTATGGGGCGCTACGACTCCTATGCGTTCCGCCCAAAATTTTTTTTCCTCTTTAATACTTTGAGGTTTTATCATATCAAAGAATCCCGATACTAATTCACATACTAAATCTGCTTCAAATTCACTAATCCCGATTTCAAACTTACGATTATGAATTAGGGAACAAACAACTCTTTCGGGTGACAATACTTCTTTAACCCATGAAAGTTTCATATTATTTAGATTTCCTTCCAAGACTCTTGACGCATTAGATTTGTAGGGTTTAATATTCTTGTAAAGCCCCAATAGTGAAGTAAAAGATACAATATCTTGGTGTGAGCGATAATTAATCTTAAGTTGTTTTTTTGATATTTTATGTCCTTTAATATAATAACTAAAAAGACTATCAAGAATAAGTTCCAAATTTTTTGGTGGATTTTTCACCCTCACTGGGGGTAACTGATTATGATCTCCTACAATTACAATTTTTGTGAGGTCTTCAATTCCAAACGAAATCGAACTTTTATCGATTTGAAGATTAATAACATCCTCTTTATTCTTAACATCATGATTAAAAGTAATGTCAAGATTTTCTGGCTTTTTCAGATTCAAATTAAATTTATGGATATATAATAAACTTGACATGAAATAATCAGTGGGTAATTGACTTGCCTCATCTACACAGATTAAATCAAAAGCAAAATCATCTTCTACTCGCTCATGTAAATAATACAAATGATGTGCATTTGTAAAAAGGATAAATGATTCTTCTAATGATTGTTCTAAAGAATTTTTAGGAGTTACAATACGACTTTCTCCATTCAACTTCCATGATGTTCCCGTTCTGAGTAAATCATCAATATATCTACTCCCTCTTTTTGATTCAATAGGGTCTTGTGTTTCCGATCGCAAAAATACCATCTGTATTTTTGAGGATTCTGTAGTTGTATTATTTATAGTTCTCCCTGTTCTTATTTTTTCAATAACAACGCGAAGTGCTGCATAAGAAAATGATGTAACTAATATTTTGAACGGTTTTTTTTCTTTTTTCTTGCGGATTATAAACTCATCAATTAAAGCAGCTATAGTTTGTGATTTTCCAGTGCCAGGAGGACCAAGAATTCCAGAAATAACATGATTTAAGGAATTTATAATTGCTTCTTTTTGAGAAGGATCGGGGATAGGATATATAGGAGTTGAAAGTTCATTTTGAAATGAATTCGAAAAATGCATCAATAATTCCGGAGCAAAAAAATAAATTACTGGAGTAGAATAATCCCATTTTGGAGGCCAAAGTAAAGTAGGATCAGTACGTATGCCCCATAAATAAGCGAGTCGAAATCCTAACCAGGAACGTCCAAATCCTTCACGTTCTAATAAGCCTGTGTTATTAGGTTTGTGAAGTTTATTCGACCAATTGTCAGAACTTATAGGATAAAGGTACCATTGCTGAGTTTTAGGATCTATATCTTCTGCTTCGCATTGTTCAAATATATTACTATAAGTAGGTTTGGTAGTTATGCGATTTCCATTGATAGAATTATCCCATGTTATTTTTTCAATATATATTTGCCACTTAAAAATTTGTTTGTCTAGTTTCATCCCACGTTTGAAGTTTGGAATTAATAATACAACGTCACCTTCACTTATTTTCATATTACTGGATAAATCTCTTGTTTCAAAAGTATAATATTTCGTCTTACCTGATGAATCATGTAATTCAAGTTTATTTACTCGTGCTGAAAATAACTTACCTATACTAAATTGAGGAAAGATCGTTCGATAATATTCATCATCCTGTTGTTGTAAGGCGTTATTCAATTTTGAAAAGAGATACCATACATGAGCAATATCGTGATAGAAATAAGGTAATATCGCACTTCCATATTGAGATTTACTAATTACCCTTGCATTTTTAGATAAATTATAACGTCCTTCTCTTTGGAAATGCTCTCTAATTCTATTGATGAAGTTAAGTTTCATAACTATTTGATGTTTAATCTCATTCTCTATTTTCAATTTATCCAACTTATCTGTCTTAGAAAGATATTTTAACCAATTAGTTAGATCTAAAAAATTGAAATGCGGAATCCAATATTTTGGATGACTATGATAATTAAACAACCTTTCAGCTATACCATGCCATGTATAATTAATTATATCTGGAAATCCTATAAACGAATCTACAAATGCTTGGACATCAAATAATTTTTTATGCTGGTAAGGGTGACTTACCTCACTATCTGAAGGAGTAAAATACATTAATATTGATTGATAGGCTTCACGTGCTTCTTGTTTGCTTAAAATGTAATCTAAGTGACGTTCCATCATATCTTGAAAATGATCTAATTGGTTTCGTGACCAATAGAATATACTAGTGTCAGGACCAAAATATCTTCCATATTGGTCATCAATAACAATAAAATCTTCAAGAATATTACAAATTTCCAAAATTATATTAAACCGATGTATGGCATTTACAATTAATTTTGCTTCACTGTCTTTTATATTGTCTTTATTTATTCTGGCAAAGTTATAGTGTATAATTGTCCCTTCTTTTGACTTTTCTCCTCTTAAATATATCTGAATTGATTTTAATATGGAAAGATTTTTTAAAAAACGCTCAACTATTTCTAAAGGAATCTCTCGAATAAGGTATTGATTTAATTCCTTTTGAATCTCAGCTGGAGAACTTTTTTTGGTTAAAGAATTTTTCCAAACTCTCCACCAATTATCAAAAATTGCATGATAACTCAGTTTAGAATGGATAAAAATCTTTAAATAAATACCTATAGCAAAAATCTTGTCATTATTCCTATCATATTCTACATCAAAATTAATCGCAATCGGAGAGTAGCGAGGTATGGCATAAGAATGTGTTTGTCCTGCTGACGGAAAGACAGTTCTATTATTTACAATAGCCTCCGCTTTCATTTTAAGAGTGGGTAATTCAGAGTATAATGGTTTTGGAATGGTACCGATTTTAATATCATCTATTTTATTTAATACATCTCCAATAGTATTACAATTATATTCCTCTATCAACTGTTGGGCAATAGATTGAGAAGTAAATGGTAGTAATCGAGAGGACCATTCTTTTGGATCATTATCCTCTCCCATTCCTAAAGTTATTTTACAGTCTTCTATATATTGACAATATCCACACCCTTGGTGAATATTGATATCGATTTGTTCAATAGGACAAGGCGAATTTAACCATAATGTCCTTATTGTATCCATCACTCGTGAAAATATACGATCTGCTTCCCGCCACTTAATAATATTTACAAATGATTTTTCAAAAAGATCTTGAATTATATGAATATCACCTAATTTCTTATCTCCAGGTAGAGGAAAAATACCATTTAAATTGGCTCTTATATAAAATTGTTCGTGAAGATTCAATTCTCTAAGTTGTATAGCAAGAGCCTTCAAATAATAAAATACTTCTAAAAAGTGCTTTTTGCTAACATGTTCATCTTGAATAAATTTTATATCAAAAATCGAAATTCCTATCCTTATGTTTAAATCAGATTGGCTCACTTTGTGAATTAAACCTTCATGAGTTATTTCAAACACTTCTTCGACATATCTATTAATATCATTACCTAATAAGATAATATCTGGTCTGAGATCAGCATAATCAACTGGAATAGATTTAATTCCAGATCTAGAAGGAAAAATATCAAAAAAAAATGATTGTGGAATATTATATTGAAATTCTAGCAACATCAATATCTGATCTTGATTATTTTTCAAAAAATCATGACACTGGATTAAAAATTCCTTATTTAAAGCAGAATTTGTGATATTGCCATTATCACTGATTTTATATTTAGTATTTTTTAAATTTTTGAGATATGAATATACTTCCTTTTCAAATTTTTTCCCATTATCTACTAAATATTTTTTCTGAAATAACAACCGCTCTGGGGGTTTAGAGGGAACATCTCTTACAGGATCAAACCAAAGTTGCGGTTGATTTCTCCCCAACTCTAAAAATAAACGTCTTTTACAATTGGTAATGATATAGCTCTGCAGTAGGGTTTTAGAAAAATTACTTTCTGGCATATGCCAACCTGAGATTTTTATTGTGAAGTTAATTTGATAAACTTTATAAAATAATAGGCGTATTCAGTTTACTAATAAACTTAATTCCTTTTAAATAAATTTAATAATTATTTAATTATTAAAAGATATCATAAAACTAACTAAGCAAGCTCATTATTCTCTAAAGAATACTCTAAATGAAAGTAAAATTTTATTACATAGTGTTTGATAATAACCATTGATATTAAATTAATTTAAGATTCAATTCAATGAATCGTGAAATTCAAAGATTAATGATTTTATAGTCTGATTCATTATGCCAGAAAGTAGTGTTATTCTAAATGATATTAATAAAGTTTTTGTTCCCTGTAGGACCGTTCTAGAAATGGAAGCTTTAACTTCTCTCTTATTAGAACGATATAATTATGATATGATTAAAGAAATCCCAAAATCTCAACCTACTAGTCAATCACTTATAGAAGTTTTTAAAGTAGTAGATGTTGAACCATTAGAAAGAATAATCGAATATTTCATTGATGTAGTGGTAAACAGATTAAAGCCTATAGTGATGTACGAAAGAGATCATCACGACAGATTCAGGATGGGAAACGTTGTAGCATATACGAAAACAAGAATGTGCCTCTATCTTGCCCTACATCGATTAAAATTGAAATTTCTCATTATAAAAGATTTTATGGATAAATTTAAGGAAAAGAGATTTCAATTGGATAAGTCCCAAGATGAAGGGTATAGGTCCTTCCTTTCAGCTTTTCACAAGGATTATACAGAAAAAAATACCATGAATTTAAAACTAATGCTTTCAACGAAGAGAGTCTCGGAGCGAGTAAGTAAATTATTGGATACAAAAGATACCATCACTAATGATGACATAATACAAGCTTTGACCTTTAAAAAATACTTAGATGATAAAAACCGAATAAAATTCATAATGAGGGAGATTAAAGCCTCACTATTTGTATGTAAAGTGATGCTGGCAAAGATTGATGTCCAAAATCCTTTTTCTATTTCAAGAGAAACCCTGGTCGATTCAGAGGAGATTATGATTAGCCAAGATTTCATTCCAGAACTTATTCCTGCAATTTCTAAATGCCTTTTGGAAAATCAAAGTGAACAACTAAAAGATTGCTTCAAAGCATATGATTTTATGATGAATAATGTATTAGAAGGGATTAGTTCTGCAATTAAGATCGCATCGGGAGGACAAATTGAATTAGAATTGGACGGAACAATATATAATACCGGAAATATCTTTAATCTATGAATTTTAAAAATTAGTAAAAAAGTAGAGTGTTAAAAATTCTCAGCTCTTTCTATTTTTCGTTCACTGAAATCAATGATTTTTCCTAAAATATTTGAATCTATATTCGATGGACTAAATCGATTGACTTCTTTAATATAACCCTCTTTAAGAGCATTGTTATATATCTCTGCGCCAGTTTTAGTTCTTATTATTGTAGTTGTATATTTTTCTTGGGATCCTAATCCGCCGAATGATAAATCAGCATATATATTAGAAAAATCAGGGCACGCTCTGCATGCTGGACGTGCGAATTCATTAATATCTGAAAAGGAGATATGTTTGATTTTATTTCCTTTAAGATTAAGAATAATATCTTCACGAATATTCATTTTTTCAACTTCATTAAATTTAAAATGAAAAATCTGTTCCATTTTTTTCCGATCATCATCATTAAAAGAGAAATTTAAATTACAGAAAAGGCCCAAGGTATATTTGACAATATGAGCTGGAAGTATACTCAATTGTTGCATCTTTCTAATGGAATGTATTTGGCAAGGAGTGCCTACTATTGCTATGTTTAACAAATCTGAATTAAGTAAATCTTTTAATTTAGTATTGGTTGGTATAAAAGTATTATACTTTTCTAATCCAATAACTTGTTTTGAAAGATCATAGTATGATCCTGCCGCTTGTATTAAATCTTCTTTTGACGTGGCTAAAAATGGTACCCTATTAAAAGGACCTTCTTTTTTACATACGATGGCACCATCAATTAAATCATGATCTAAGAGATAATTCAATATGGAGGTAACTACTCCTCCATCAGTTGCTTTATTTGCTATTTCCTCAGAAGTAGTTTTACTTGAAGTAATATTGATCCATTTTCCTATTGGGGGTACATATCCAAATTTATCATTTAAAAGATCATTAAGAACATGAGTTTGAGGGCATACATAATAACAGAATCCACATTCCTTACAATTATCTTTATTTACATATTTTGGAGGTCCTGATTCAGACATCATGATTGCACCGATATCTCCAGCTGAACAAAAAGTAACACAACCTCCACACTCTCCACATAAACCTTTTTCATGTACATCTTTTATTAAATCTTCAAAAGTTTTAACCATTTTATTTTTCTACCTTTTAATTTTTTTTTAATATTCATTTGGCAGTTTTTTCAACTCAGCTAGTGAAAAAACGGGGCCATCTAAACAAACATATTTATTTCCAATATTACATCTCCCACATTTGCCTACTCCGCACTTCATTCGCATCTCTAGGGAGTTAAGGATTTGCTCGTCTTCAAACTTCAACTCTTCCAGTACTGAAATCGTTGTTTTTATCATGATAGGAGGACCGCAAACTACTGCTATTGCATTTTCAGAAGAGGGTGCTACTTCCTTAACAATGGGGGCTACAAATCCAACCTTCTTGTTCCAACCCTTCTCTTCGCGATCAATCGTGAGTACTAGTTTAATATCGTCTCGTTTTTCCCATTTTTCTAAATCAGATCTATATAATACCTCTCCAGAATCCCGATTTCCATATATAACTGTTAAATTTCCATAGTTCTTTCTATTTTCTTCATGTAATATATATTCGATAAGAGAACGTAATGTAGAAAAGGCAAAACCTCCTCCGATGATCACAATATTTTTTCCTTTCATATCTTCTACAGGCCATCCGTTTCCTAAAGGACCTCTGATTCCTACCACATCCCCTGCTTCTCTTTTATGAAAATGTGAGGTCACTGTTCCCATTTTTTTAATAGTGAACTTAACTGATCCCTCTTCAGTTGGGGAGGAAGCAATTCCTATTGGGCACTCACCTTTTCCAATAATACTTAACTCAGAAAATTGACCAGGGACATATTTAAAACTATTCAGGTCTTCTTCCTTTTGAAATACAAACTCAAAAGTTTTTATATCGTTTGCTTTATTTTCAGATGTTATTGATTTAATATTGGTTAACATTGGAATATATATATCAAGCAATGATAGATTTCTCCTCCTTTTTATTGATCTCATTCATCTTTTTAATTATAGCTCTTAAATCATTATTTACTGGACATAATTGAATGCAACGACCGCATCCTACACAGCCTATAAGGCCATAATTTGTTGGATAATAACTAAACTTGTGAAGTATACGATTTCTGCATCGCTCGATGCCACCATTTCTTGGATTATGGCCACTTGTGTGGAGTGAATAAAGACAGGATTGACAAGTATCCCAAATACGTATTCTTCTTCCTTTATTATTATATTTATCTTCTTCATCAATTACATCGAAACAAGTGCAAGTTGGGCAGAGAAATGAACAAGTCCCACAACCGATACATGTTTCACTTATTTCCTTCCATATAGGATTTGAAAACTGTGAATCTAAAATCTTATATGAATCCTTTATATCTAATGTTGTTGATATAAGTGATTCCGCTTTTTCAGACAATTTCATTGCCTTTTCAAGGTCAGGTTTTTTGGCATCGACTAACCATGATAAAGCATCTATTATTTCTTTTCCTATATCTGTAATTGGAGTGATCAGGTATTTATCATCTAAATCCACTAAAAACACGTCCATATCCTCTTTTTTAAATGGATGACCCTCAAGGGAGGTACAGAAACATGTATTTCGGGGATTATTACAACCGATCCCCATTAATATTGTATTTTTTCTCTTATTCAGAAATAATTTATCTTTAAATTCTCCAAAGCCAAAAAAGTTTTCAAGGAGAACAAAACTATGAGCATCACAGGGACGGATCCCAAAGATTATATTTTTTTTCTCACTTTTTTCTGGTTCTTTTATCTCTATATTTTTTCCGTTAATGTTATAGGTAAATAGTGTTTCCATTCTTGGAAATAATATTTCTTTTGGTGGTATTTTTGAATTAAAAAAATTTAATTCAATATCGCCTACATTTTCTACTCTTTTAAATTCTATATTACCATTTACCTTGATAGGTGCATAAAAATTATATTTTTCAGTAAGTTCTTTGACTAATTTTGGAATATCTTTTTTATCTACTAACTTTTCAATCAACTCAATCCTCCTCCAACATGAATTCTTGTTTGTCCTCCATTTTAAAAGCCATCATTGGAGGAAGTTTTTCTAATGAAAGCCCTGAAGTAAAATCATACCGATCTTTTACAATTCTATTGATTTTTCTATTAATTATGCTTAGATCAATACCCATTGGGCAAACACTACTACAAGCACCACACTCAACACATCTACCTGCAAGATGCAGAGCACGTACCATATGAAATATCAGAATATCAGATATTTCAGAGGTTTTTCCAAACCAAGTCGGTAAATTTTGGTCAACAAAACACAAATTACAATAACATAAAGGACATGCCTCTCTACAAGCATAACATCTTGTACAATCTTGTAGTAATTCCTTCATATAATTCCATCTCTCGTCAGGTGTTTTTTCTTCAAATTCTATGACATCTTCAAATTTCTCTTCTAATGAATAACTCTCTTGACTTTCTCCCACAATAATATCCTTTAGTGAATCTGATTTTGGAGGTGACTTTATTGTACAGTGTTTACACAACTCATTCATATATTCATCATAATTAAACTTTTTTTCAAAATCCTTTCCTTTTACAATAAAATTATCATCTAATAGATACGTTTCAATAATTTCTTCAGCCCCAACTTCTTTTTCAATTTTCCTACGATTTATAATACCATTACACTTAATTCCTATTATTGTTATATTTTCCTTTTTGATCTGATGTTCAACCATTAAATGAATAATCGAACGAGCAACACATCCTTTTGAGATGATTCCAACCTTTAAATCCACAAGTTTTCCATCTACATTCTCTTTTATGTTAGGAATCAAATACTTAGCTAAATTTACATAACATAAATTATTCCATATTAATTTATCAACTTCCTCTTCCTTTCTAATAAAAACCGGCGCGGAGGATAATGGTACAGTTCCTTCCGAATAACCTATAATTAAGTCAACCTTTTTCTCTTTTAATAGATTTCGAGCAACCTCTCGCATCTTTTCTTGAATTTTTTGATTATCTAAATTAAGTTTACTCACATTTTACCACTCTTTTTTAAATTTCTTATTGGGTCCTAACTTTTTAACAATCGCTGTAGCTTTACGCACCAAAACTGCAAATCGTTCTCCTTCAGCCGCAGAAGCCCACATGAAATTCACCCTTCCAGGTTCTATCCCAAAAAATTCTAATAAATCGTTAAGAATCGCAAATCTCCTTCGAGCAACTAAATTTCCACTAATATAATGGCAATCTCCGGGATGACATCCTGAAACTAAAACACCATCCCATCCATCAACTAAACTTCTAATTAAAAAGAAGGGATTTAAACGTCCTGAACAAGGAACTCTAACTATTCTTATATTAGGTGGATATTGAATCCTACTCACTCCCGCTAGGTCCGCTCCTGCATAAGAACACCAATTACATAAGAAAGCTATAATTTTAGGTTCCCATTCTTTTTCTTGTGCTTCTTCTATTATAACTTCATTCATTTTCATAACCTCCCACTTATCATGGCAAAAATTTGTTCCGCACTAAAACCTAAAATATCTATTGCTGAACATCTACAATTCCCTGAACAAGCTCCACAACCTTTGCATAATGCTTGATTGATTGAAGCAACTCTACCAAATCTTCTATCTTCTATTAACTCTATTGCGTTATATGCGCAATTTTCTACACACATACCACATCCAACGCATCGAGCCATGTTGATGGTAGCAACTTTACCTTCTGCTTCAATTTCTTTCTTTGAGATAATAGTGCATGCTCTTGATACAGCAGCATTAGCTTGTGAAATCGAATCCTCAATTGGTTTAGGAAAATGAGCTAATCCTGCAACAAATACGCCCTCTGTTGCGAAATCAACAGGACGTAATTTAACATGAGCTTCGAGAAAGAATTTATCATCATTTATCGGAACTTTTAGTATTTTACCAAGTTGTTCATTTTGTTCTTTATTAGCTACTATTCCTGCACTCAAAACCACAATATCAGAATCTAGGGATATATTTCCCAATTTTGGTGTTTTTAATGCAACTTCTAAATGCCCTTCATTTATATTAACTTGAGGTAAATTATCTTTTTCATATCTAATAAATACGATTCCTTTTTCTCTAGCCAAACGATAATATTTCTCTTTAAAACCATAAGTCCTGATATCTCTGTAAAGTATTACAATTTCTGTTAACGGATTCATTTCTTTAGCCATAAGAGCATTTTTAATCGCTTCAGCACAACACATTTTACTACAGTATGGATGCTCCTCATTTCTCGATCCAACACACTGTATCATAACAATTTTATTTATTTTATTTATTCCATCAGTTTCATTTAATACTTGCTCAAATTCAGATTGAGTTATTACTCTGTCATCTTCACCATACAAATATTCTTTTGGTTGATACGCATCCGCTCCAGTGGCAACTATTACAACTCCATGATCAAATTCGATCCGTTTTTTATCTTTACCATATAAAATTGAAGTTTTAAAATTCCCAATATAACCATTAATATTCTCAATCTCTACTTGTGTATACGCATGAATGAGAGGATTATTTTCTACCTTTTCAATAAGTGTGGTTAAATATTTTTGAACATCTCCACCCTCAAGGGTTTTATAAATATGACGAGCATGACCTCCGAATTCTTCTCCTTTCTCGATAATATAAGTTTCGAATTCTTGACTAGCAAAGTTTAGAGCAGCTGTCATTCCAGTAATACCTCCTCCAATGACTAAAGCTTTAGGAATGACGCCAAGTTTTATTCTTTCAAGAGGTTGGATTTCTCGAGCTTTATTAACTGCCATTCTAACCAAATCTTTAGCTTTTTCAGTTGCTTTTTCTGGTTGATGCATATGAACCCAGGAACATTGATCTCGAATATTAGCCATCTGAAATAAGTATCTATTTAAACCTGCTTCCCTTATGGTTTCTTGAAATAGTGGTTCGTGCGTACGTGGTGTACATGACGCAACAATTACCCGATTCAGATTATATTCCTTAATCTTATCTTTAATTATAGTTTGAGTGTCAGCAGAACAAGTATACAAGTTTCGATCTCCTAAGACAACATTTGGGAGGGTAGTCGCATAACGAGTAACCTCAGGAACGTCTACATATCCCCCAATATTAATTCCACAATGACATATAAATACTCCTATTCTTGGAGGTTGTCCTGCTACAAATATTTCAGGAGGCAATATCTTTTCTGTTATTAAAGTACCCCTTTTATCATATAATAAAGAATTCACACAGCCTGCAGCGGCACTTGCTTGAGTGACCGTTTCAGGAATATCTTTAGGTGAAGAAAAAGCACCACATACATATATTCCAGCTCTAGAAGTCTGAACAGGATTAAAGATTTCTGTTTTCGCAAATTTGTATTCATTTAATTCTATACCAAATTTTTCTGCAAGGAACTCGGCATCATTTGGTGGGTTTAATCCAACTGCTAACACCACCATATTAAAAATCTCTTGCACAATTTTACCATCTTCAGCTTCATAATTTAAAATTAAATCTTTAGTAGAAGGATTTTCCTTTATGGAAGAAATTCTGCTCCTAATATACCTTACACCATATTCTTCCTTGGCATGTTCTATATATTTATCAAAATCTTTCCCATACGCTCGAATATCCATTGAAAATATAGTAGGATTTACTTGATCCATATGTTCTTTTGCAATAACAGCCTCTTTAGCTGTGTACATGCAACAGACAGATGAACAATAAGGCTGTCCTTCATTTAAATCCCTTGATCCGACACATTGCAAAAATGCAACTTTCTCAGGTACATCACCATCAGATGACCGTAATATTTTACCGGCATAAGGACCACTTGCACTTAATATACGCTCAAATTGGATACTTGTGACAACATTTTTAAACTTTCCATAGCCAAAACGCTTTATAGGAGTAGGGTCAAATTCATCAAAACCTGGTGCTAATATTATGGCTCCAACGTTAAGTGTCACTTCTTGATCTTTTAAATCATATTCTACTGCTCCTGCTTTACACACACCTTCACAAACTCCACAGCCAATACAATAATCTTTATTTATTGCATAGACTAGAGGTACCGCTTGCGGGTATTTCACAGAGGTTGCTTTGTATTTTGATAAACCTTCATTAAAAACATCTATTGCTTCCACAGGACATTTCTGACCACAAACACCACATCCAGTACATTTATCCATATTAATATATAATGAATTTTTTAGGATTTTTACTGTGAAATTCCCGGCATCGCCTTGCACATCTAAAATTTTGCATTTTATGAATAAATCAATGTTATTATGTCGTCCTGTTTCCACAAGTTTAGGAGATACTATACACATGGCACAGTCATTTGTAGGAAATGTTTTATCTAGTTGTGCCATCACACCGCCAATACTAGTTGATGATTCAACAAGATATACCTTATAACCAGCATCACCTAAATCTAAAGATGCTTGAGAGCCACCAATTCCTGCTCCTACCACCATTACCGCTCCAATTTTATCCATTTTTAACCCTCCATTGTATTTACATATAGGGGTGCTATCCCTACTATTTTATCCATAGCAACTTGACTTCTTCCTTTCAATATTAAAATATGTTCTAAAATGTGACTAGGATCAATTTCTAATTCGATAGCTAAATCTTTTACTGATTTTGAATCGTTTCCAAGCGATATTAAAATTCGATGGCGCAAATATTCATCATGAATAGCTTTATCAAAAATATCGTTAAATTTTTCTAAAGAAACTTTATCTCCATATACATTTTCATGCTCAGTAATCATTCTTTCTCTCCCCACAAGAGCCCTCATTCTATAGCTTCCTATTGCTAATAATATTGCATTTAATTTATCTAGTAATGCTCTATCAGGTTTTGCTCCATTAACAGGCGAAGGTCCTAACTTTTTAATAGAATTTGTAAAATCAGTAACTACTTCAGCAAATCGATTACCTTCAGAAGCACTTACCCATTCTAATCTTACTCTTGTATCAAAATCTATAAATTTAAGAAACTTTTCAACCATCATAAATTTCATTTCAGCTTCATAATTTCCTTCTAAATAATGACAATCTCCAGGATGGCATCCCATAACTATTATTCCATCAATTCCTGTTTGAAATCCTTGAATAATAAATTCAGGATCGACTCTTCCTGAACACATAACCCGTATCACTCTAATATTAGGCGGGTATTGAATACGACTTACTCCCGCTAAATCAGCCCCTGCATAAGAGCACCAATTACATAAAAATCCCAATATTTTTGGTTCGAAACTCATTCTACCACTTTACCCCCTAAAGCATAAATTTCGGATAATATCTGTTCATTCGTAAAATGCTTAATAGATATTGCCTTTTCAGGGCAACTTGCACCACATAATCCACATCCCTTACATAAAGCTTCTTGAACATAAGCGAAACCTTCCTCATCTTTTACAATTGCATTGAAAGGGCAGATTCTAACACAAATTTTGCATCCAGTGCATAGATCTTTATTAACATTGGATACAACTCCTCCGATCATCAATGTATCTTTCGATAGTATTATTGTAGCTCTTGAAACTGCTGAATTTGCTTGAGCAATACTTTCACTAATAGTTGCTGGACCATGGGCTGTTCCACATAAAAATATGCCTTCAGTAGCGAAATCGACAGGTCTCAACTTAACATGAGCCTCTAAAAAGAACTTATCTTCATTCAAAGGAACTTTTAGCATTTTTGCTAAAATCTCATTATCATGACCTGGAGCAACAATCCCAGTACTCAAAACTAATAAATCAGTATTAATTAAAATTTCTCCCAGTTTTTTATTTTTAATAAGAATTTTTAAATGTTGATTTTCAGTTATCAACTCTGGTGGAGCATCCTTAGAAAATCTAATAAATAGTATCCCTTTTTCACGTGCCTCCCTATAATACTTCTCTTTAAAACCATATGTTCTTATGTCTCTATACAATATTGTAATTTCTTTATCGGGATACTTTTCTTTCACTTTTAGAGCATTTTTTATTGCTTCAGAGCAACACATTCTACTACAGTAAGGATGTTCTTCATTTCTTGATCCTACACATTGGATCATAACAATTGACTTTAAAGTTGATAAATCCTCGTTTTGAAAAATTTTAGTTTCGAGTTCTTGTTGAGTAATGACATTTGGATTAATTCCATAAAGATATTCATTCGGTATATATTCTCTCGCGCCAGTAGCTACAATAATAACTCCATGTTCAATTTCTACTTTTTCTTGTGATTGACGTTGAATCAAAGATGTTTTAAAATTTCCTATATATCCATCGATATCTTCTATTTCTGATTCAAGATATACTTGAATAAGGTCTTTATTTTTAACTTTATCAATTAAATCATCTAAAAACACTTGAACATTATCTCTTTCAAGAGTTTCATAAATTTTTGATGAAAATCCTCCAAGTTTCTTATCTTTTTCAACAATAATTGTCTTAAAACCTTGCTGAGCAAAATTAAGAGCAGCAGTCATTCCTGCTACTCCACCACCTATAATTAAAGCACTTGGATTTACCTTTAATGGAACGGTGGACAACGGAACATTTAACCGAACTTTTGCCACAGCCATCCTAACTAAATCTTTAGCTTTTTGAGTAGCTTTTTCAGGTTCGTGCATATGAACCCAAGAACATTGATCACGAATATTCGTCATTTGAAAAAGATACTTATTCAACCCGACTTCTCTTATAGTTTCTTGAAATAAAGGCTCATGTGTACGAGGTGTACATGATGCAACAATTACACGGTTAAGATTATATTGTTTGATTTTTTCTTTAATTAAAGCTTGAGTATCTGCGGAGCAAGTATATAGATTCCGTTCAGAATATGCTACATCTGGTAAAGTTTCAGCATATTTTACTACTGCTGGGACATCTACATAACCTCCAATATTTATTCCGCAATGACATACGAAGACTCCTATTCGAATTGGTTGACCACTTATATCTATTTCATCGGGATATTCTTTCGCTTTCACTAATGTACTCCGAACTGATGATAAATCGATATTTACTTTTCCAGCTGCAGCGCTAGCCTCAATTACAGTTTCCGGAATATCTTTAGGTGAGGAACAAGCGCCACATACATAAACTCCCGGTTTACCAGTTTCAACCGGTCTTAAAGGTTCAGTTTTTAAAAATCCATATTCATTTAATTCAATTCCGAACTTGCTAGATATAGAATTAGCATCTTTAGGAGGATTTAACCCTACGGCTAGCACTACCATATTAAAGATTTCCTTAACTATTTTTCCATCGTTTGACTCATAAATGAGCCTTAAATCTTTTGTTCCAGGAATTTCTTCAATTGAGGAGATTCTACTTCTTACATATTTAACACCATACTCCTCCTGAGCACGTTCAATATATTTATCAAAATCTTTCCCATATGCTCGTATATCCATACTAAATATTGTAGCTTCTAATCCTGCCATATGCTCTCTAGCTATTACTGCTTCTTTGGCAGTATACATACAACAAACAGATGAACAATATTCTTTCCCAAATTTAGGATCTCGGGATCCCACACACTGCAAGAAAGCTACTTTATGAGGCGTATTTCCATCGGAGGGGCGCAATACAATACCCGAATAAGGGCCACTAGCACTTAAAATTCTTTCAAATTGAATACTGGTAACAACATTTTTATATTTTCCATAACCATAATGTTTTAAACTCTGAGGTTGAAATTCATCAAATCCTAAAGCTAATATTATAGATCCAACATTTAATTGGGTATTTTTACTTTTAAGCTCATAATCGATGGCTTTTGCTTTACACACTCCTTTACAAATGCCACATCCTATACAATTGTCTCTATTAATTGCATATACCAGAGGGACTGCTTGTGGATATTTAACTGAAGTGGCTTTATTAGATGATAAACCTTCGTTAAATAAGTCTATTGCTTCCACAGGACACTCTTGGCCACAAACACCACATCCAGTACATTTATCTGGGTCTATGAATAATGTATGTTCTATCAAATTAATATTAAAATTGCCCACTTCACCAGCAACATTGGTAATTTCAGAATTTATTTTAATATCAATATTCGGATGTCTACCAGCTTCCACTAATTTCGGAGAAACTATGCATATTGCACAATCATTTGTAGGAAATGTTTTGTCTAATTGCGCCATCACACCACCAATACTGGTTGTTGATTCCACAAGATATACCTTATATCCTGAATCTGCTAAATCTAATGCAGCTTGAGATCCACCAATTCCGGCTCCTAAAACCATAACTGCTCCAACTTTATCCATTTTTAACCCTCCATTGTATTTACATATAAGGGTGTTATCCCTACTATTTTATCCATAGCAACTTGACTTCTTCCTTTCAATATTAAAATATGACCTAAAATTTGGCTAGGATCAATTTCTAATTCGATTGCTAAATCCTTTACTGATTTACTATCCTCTTCTAATGAGATTAATATTCTATTTCGCATATATTCATCATAAATAGCATTTTCGAATACATTGTTAAATTTCTCCATACTTACTCTTTCACCGTACACATTCTCTTGCTCAGTGATCGCTCTTTCTCGTCCTACTAGTGCTCGAAGTCGATAACTTACTGCCGACATCTCAAGTGCTTTTAATTGCTTTATTAAATCTTGAGCTTTAGTTGAATTATTAACTGGAGATGGTCCAAGGTCTTTAATCTTGTTTGTAAATTCAGTAACTATTTCAGCAAAGCGATTACCTTCGGAAGCAGACACCCATTCTAATCGTACTCTACTATCAAAATTAATAAAATGTAATAACTTCTCGACCATTTCAAATTTCTTTTCTGCTTCATAATTGCCTTCCAAATAATGACAATCTCCAGGATGGCATCCCATAACTATTATTCCATCAATTCCCGTTTGAAAACCTTGAAAAATAAATTCAGGATCAACTCTACCTGAACACATAACACGTATCACTCTAATATTAGGCGGATATTGAATTCGACTTACTCCCGCTAAATCAGCCCCTGCATAAGAACACCAATTACATAAAAATCCCAATATTTTTGGTTCAAAGGTCATGCTACTTTTTCACCTCCAAAAGCAAGAATTTCAGAGAGTATTTGCTCATTCGTGAAATGGCGAATTACAATTGCTTTTTTAGTACAAGTAGACGCGCATGTACCACAACCCTTACAGAGTGCTTGAATAATCTGAATTTCATCATTCTCATCTTTCACAATTGCATTATATGGACATATCTTTATACAAACTTCACAACCCTTGCATAAATTTTTATTCCATTCTGGTAAATACGCTGTGGATCCTTCCACTTTAATTGTTTTATGCGATAGGATTGTGCTTGCCCTCGATGCAGCCGCTAATCCTTGTGTTGTTGCTTCTGCAATATCTGTAGGCCATTTTGCTGAACCACATATATAAATTCCATCTGTAGCAAAATCAATTGGACGTAGCTTCACATGAGCTTCTAAAAAGAACTTATTTTCTTCCAGAGGGACTTTTAATAACTGAGAAAACTCTTTATTATCTTCATTTGCTATCAACGGGGTCGATAATACTACAAGATCATAAGGAATAACTATCTCATCATTGATATATTGATTATAAATTTTCACCATATTCTTCTCGACAATTGGTTGCTTATCAGGTGAATATCTTATAAATAATACTCCCGCTTCTCTTGCTTTCCTGTAATATTCTTCATATAATGTTCCAGGAGTATAGATATCTCTGAATATAATAGAAATATTTGTATTGGGATTTTTTTCTTTAATAATTAATGCATTTTTTAAAGCCGTCATACAACATACATTTGAACAGTACTCTCTTTCAATATTTCTCGAACCTACACATTGGATCATAACAACATTATTTGCTTGAAGATTATCCTCAATTAACCTACTCTCTAATTCCAATTGTGTAATAATATCTTTACTATTATAATTAAATAAATTTATAGGTTTATAGGGAGTAGAACCAACAGCTACAATAATAACACCTACATTTAGATTTATAAGCTGTTTTCTTTGTTCAAGTTCTATTTCAAAATTTCCTATAAAACCATTTACATTCTTAAGTTTAGATGATGTATATACAGTTAAATTTTTGGCATTTTTAACTCTATCAATTAATTCATTTAATAAACTTGAAGCTTCTTGACCACTAGGGAACAATTTATACAATGATCTTAGTCTCCCACCTAATTCTGATTCCTTTTCCACTAAAAAGGTTTTAAATCCTTGATTATTCAAATTTAGAGCACAATTTATACCGGAAACTCCACCTCCTATAACTAAAGCACTTGGGTTAATTTCAACAACAATCTTTTCTAATTCTTCGAGCTTTTCAGCTTTAGAAACTCCCATTCTAATTAGATCTTTTGATTTTTCAAAAGCAGCTTTTGGATTCTTCATATGAACCCAAGTACATTGATCTCTAATATTTACGAAATTAAAAAGATAAGGATTTAATCCTGCTTCTTCAATACATTCTCTGAATAATGGTTCATGTGTCCTTGGGGTACATGACGCAACTACTACCCGATTCAGACCATTTTCCTCTACAGCTTTTTTTATTGCTGCTAATCCTGTCTCAGAACAAGTATACAAATTATGTTCACTATAAGAAACATTAGGTAATGTTTTTGCGTATTCTGCGAGTTTCTCACAATCAACTACCCCTCCTATATTTGTTCCACAATGACACACAAAAACTCCAATATCAACTTTTTCCTCTTCTTTTCTTTTAGGCATTAAATTTCCACCTCTTTTAGATTTTCAGCAGCTTTAGCTGCAGCTCCACTTGCTTCTGCAACTGAGCGAGGAATATCCATTGGTTCATGAACACATCCGCATGTATATATTCCCTCTCGAGTTGTCAACATTGGATAAAATGGATCCGTTTTGATAAATCTGTACTCATTTAATTCAATCTGAAAAATTTGTGCTACATCTTCAATTCCTTCAGGAGGAATAATACAAGTAGCTAAAACAACCAAATCTACTTTTAATTTAGAAATTTTTGAACTAACATAATCCTCATAAATAATTATGGGATTTTGTTGGTCATCAACCTCAACTTGAGCAATTTTACTTTTAATATATTTAATATTATATTCCTTTTCTCCCCTATTAATGAACTTTTGAAAGCCTTTATTCCCTGCGCGTATATCAATATAAAATATATACGATTCTAATTCATCATCATGCTCATTAGCAATAATTGCTTCTTTTGTAGAATACATACAACAGATTGATGAACAATATTTTTGACCCTTATCTGATCTAGAATCTACGCACTGTAAAAACGCAATTTTCTTTGGTTCTTTTCCATCTGATAGTCGTTTCAAATGACCTCCAAGTGGACCTGAAGCACAAATTAACCTTTCAAATTCTAATGCGGTAATTACATTTTTATGTTTCTTATAACCATACTTTTTTAATGGATTTTTAAATTCTGCTAAATCATACCCAGTAGCAAGAATTATTGAATTAATATTATTTAACGACAGTACTGCATCCTTTTGGTTAAAATCTATAGCTTCTGCTCCACAAACTTTAACACATAGTTCACAAATTCCATAATTTAAATAAGCACATTTCTCTTTATCTATAAGATAGACAGGAGGTACAGCTGATGGAAAAGGTATATACGCAGCTGCTTGAGTTGTTAAATTTGCATCAAAATAATTTTGTACTCCTCTAACAGGGCATACCCTGGAGCAATCTCCACATCCTGTGCAAACATCCTCTTTTATATATCGAGCATGCTTCAAAATTTCAACCGTAAAATTAGCATTATCTCCTTTAACTTCTTTTACTTCGGAAAGGGTATGAATAGTAATATTCTTATGACGATAGCATTCAGATAACTTCGGTGCCAAAATGCATATAGAACAATCAAGAGTTGGAAATGTTTTATCTAATTGAGCCATTTTGCCCCCAATACAAGGCTTTTTCTCAATTAAATATACATTAATTCCCATATCTGCTAAATCTAATGAAGCTTGAATTCCTGCTATCCCTCCTCCTACAATTAAAACATTTTTTTGAGTTTTATCCATTTTATCCACCATTTATTCTTTACCTATTTACTTTTAAAGAAGTCATCTTTCTAAACCAGTTTACTTTTCTAGGTTTCCACTCATTAATTTGATCAGGAGGTATCCTATATTTCTCTATGAACCCCTCAGCAATTAATGAGTGCATTAGGTTTTGACCTTTCTCGGTTCTAATTATAACCATTGAATGCCCTTTGGGAGCACCACTAGCTCCTATACTTAAATCAGAGTATTTACCAACAAATTCGTCACATTCTAAGCAATGATCGCGAACAGCTCCATTGAACTCTTTTATATCAATTTCAGTTTCTTTTCCTTCTTTAGAAGTGACAAACATATTCTTCTTAATCTGAATTTTTTTTATATCTGAAGGTGAAATTTTAATTTTTTCATATAAAATATTCATTAATTTATCATAATCAAAATTTTCAAAACAAAAAAGATTAACAACCAGATCTATAACATGAGAGGGTTTTACCCCCATTAACCTCATTTTGCTAATAGCTTTACATTGACAAGGTGTACCAATAAACACAACTCGCAATTGATCAATCTCATAAAGATTTTTATGTTTTTGTATTATTTCTTCAGCAATATCGTAAAAATCCTTTAATGGCAAAATATTCGAAGATACTGAATATCTTGTTCCGGCAGACTTCATTACATCATCTATACTGTAAATTAACTTTGGTTTAGGTTTGAAATTATCATCATATTCGGATACGATTGCAGCGTCTATCATATCTTTTTCAAATAGATAGATCAACATTGTAGACACAATGCCTCCATCTTGACCTATTTCTTTAAGTTTTTGATTATTAGTTTTTGCAGCTATTAAATCACTAATATGACCAAGCTCATCTTCCACGAGATGCACACCATTAATTTTATCGATCAATGAATCAGTTTGGGGACATATATAGAAACAGAATCCACACTCTTTACAATTTTCCGCTGTCTTGTTTGATTTGAATTTCGGAGTATAACCATCCATTTCGATTACATCAAAACTCTGACTCTCACAATATGCAACACAGGCGCCACAGGCGCAACATTTATTTTTTGAAACAATCTCATCCTCGAGATTCTTAAATGTTTTTACCTCTTCTATTTCTTCCATTGCTTTTTAAACCTCGTTTAAATAAATATTTTATAAGCACTTAAAGAGCCTCCTTTACCAAACATAATATCCCCTTTTACAGATTTTTCATTTTGTAAAATGAACGGTCTCAAAAAGTGCCTTTGGCTTAATTCTATGAAAATTGAGCCCTAATTCTTCTCCTTGAAAACCAAATGCTAAAGCAACTAATTCCGATAAATAAAAAACAGGAAAATTGAAATCTGCATTTCCCCCTTTACTGGCTTCTTTTTGCTTAAAATCGAATTGCTGATAACATGCTGGACATACCAAAGCAATACAATTTGCACCAGAATCTTGAATTGACTGCAATTTATTTTTAATCATTAGCAGCGATAAATCCTTATCAGATTTTTCAATTGGATTTCCACAACATTCTAACTTTAAATCATAATCTATAGATTCTGCTCCTAAAACACTTACAATCTCGTCAATAGTAACAGGTTCGAATGGATCATCCCATTGAATATATTCTGAAGGTCTTAGGTAGTGGCACCCATAATGCACCGCAACTTTAAATCCATCCAATGGATTAACAATATTCTCTCTTACTTTATCTATATTCTCATAAAGCACTTGAGCGAAATGTTTAACGTTGGTTTTTCCATTATACGATTTTCCTATCTTCTTCAAATTTTTATTTACTTCATCTTTAGTTTTTTTATCTTTATTAATGAAATGATTTACTCCCTTGAGAGTTTCTACACAGCCTGAACAAAACGAGATAATCCCCCCATTACTATTGGTTGACAAACTTAAGTTTCTTGCTCCCAATGTTAACCATGTATTGTGATCTATTTGCTCTATACCTGTTGGATCAGGGCAACAGCTAAAACCATCAACATCTTTTAATTCTATTCCAAGTTTTTCGAAAACCTTCCTTGAAGAAGCTTCTAAAAACGGTAATCGAGCAGGAATTACACATCCTAAAAATAAGTCATATCCCATATTTTATTCCCCCACCCTCTTTTTGATATTCTCTTCGAATTGCGTTGCTTTTAAAAGTTTTTTAATCTCATCAACCGGAGCTGTTTTTACATCAGGCAACCCTAATTTTTTTCTCCTAGTAAGTATTGCATTAGAATAGGGAATCGCTATTCCATTATCAATTATTGCTTGACCCTGAGCAAAAAATCCTTCCGGGTATTTTCCTATTTCAAAGCATAGGTTTTTTATTAAAGCAAAAATTTCCGTCAGTTCGACATTTTGGGGACATAACTCAACACAGGTTTGACAAGTTGAGCACAACCATACATTTGGATCTTGATCCTCAACTAATCTCTTTTGAAACCCTAAAATTGCCTCTTCGATGATTTTTCTGGGATTATATTTACCTTCTGTGATTAATGCTACAGGACATCCACCCGAACAAGTAGAACATTGATAACAATAACTCAAAGAGGCATTATGCTTTAGCACCTCATTTCTAAATTCGAAATTTACGACACTCATATTTTTTCAACCTATTATATCTATTATCCTTTCTTACAATAGGAAACGAAATTGAAATGTTATTACATAATAAACTATATACTATTAAAAAATTACCATTTTCTCTCTATTATAGAATTGATAATTATGTCTCTATTTCGATTCCAATTGCTTTTGAAAGTCGATTATAATAGGAATTTTCTTCCCCCTCTGACCAATAACAACCTTTAACACGCCACCTTCAATTTTAGTACTAATTGGCTTAAAGGCTCCTTCTTTCTCAATTGGCCTTGTTTGTGTCATTAGACAGGTATGCTGTTCATCATATAGATAACATTTTGTACAGCAAAACCCGTTCGGCATATATCCCACAATTGAACACTGGTCATAATTATCACAATTACAGTTATTACACATTTTTTCATCTCACTTCCTATAGTAAATTTAATTGCGAATTTTTTTTCATAAATTATTTTTTAGATAGTGATAATATTAGATAATTTCATATAAAAAGATGATCTTTTTTCGTACTCTCAAACAAAAATATTATCGAATATCGCCAAAAGAAACAAAAGCATTTACCAAAAGATCAATAATGTCATGATCCAATACAAAATAATAATTTAATAATCATAATCATAAAAAAAACACAAAGAGGTGATCGGATAATACTAAAATGCAAATTTTACTACTTCTCCAAAGATCGATTGATCAAAAAACGAAAAATATTGATGTTATTTGATTGAAAAACTAAAAAGTTCTATAATTTCAGAGTCAAAAATGTAAAAAATCTCTATAAAACGAGAAAAGAAGCCCATTCTACCTTATCCTTTCAAATATCATTTTTTTAGCTATATTTTTTTTAAATTTTACATAATTATCAGAACTGATCAAAAAATGAATTTTTTTGTTTGATATTAATAAAATATCCTAAAAAAAATTCTTTAAACAACAATTTTAAAAGAAGTATTATTTTTTATATGTCATTTTTAGGGTTTTTCAGAATTAAAATTTATAAATTTCATAAAGAGGGGTCATTTTTTATGTATAGAATTAGTTAACTGTTATAATGTTTTAGAGAAATTTTTATAGATTAAACATGACCAATTAATTAAGAATAAGCATTAGCATCTGAGAAAATGATGAATGATTACCAACACTTTATGGTTTATACATTATATGATTCGGGGGAAAAAGACCAAATTGACATTACTAAAAATGAATTCTTGAAAAATGATGGAAAAAGTGTCCTCTTCTCTGACCAAGTCGTCCTCATTGTAGATGAAGAATTAAGAAGGATATATATTTGGAAGGGAGTGCAATCTTCAGTAAGAAAGAAATTTATTGCTTCCCGAGTTGCATCTGAATTGCAAAATGAGTTAATAAAAATAGCAAATTTTCACAGATGTAAAGTAGTTTCGGTGGATCAGGGGGATGAGCCTCAGGAATTTTTAGAAAACTATGGCTTTTCATCAATGGAAGTGGAAGAACTCTCTGAGAAAAGCCAATTAACTATAGAATCGAATAATGAAAAAAGACCTAGTATACAAAAAACGCCTCAAAAACCAGCACAAAGAGTTAAACAACCTTATAAAATAAAAAAACTTGATAAACTAAGATTGTTATCTCAAAATCAAAAAGATTTGTTAAATACCATACTTAATTCTGAAACTCCTTTAGGTTTTGAACGTCAACATGTCATCTTAGGTGATAACGTTCTATATGGCATTATTAAGAGAAAAACTGAAATCTTTGGCAAAATTTTAAATGAAGAATCTTGGAATCCTGTAGAGGGTTTAAATGAAGAAATGGTGGAATTTAATGACTATAAAACACGAGTATACCTTAACAAGGAAACAGGTATTATAAAGGCTGTGGAATTTTTAAAATCTATAACTCCAACAAAATCAAAAACGCAAGATGTGAGTGGTGAAAATTATTCACAATGGACTGTCAAACAATTAAAAACCTTTTGTTCCAACAACAATATAAAGGTGCTTTCAAGCTATAGAAAAGCAGATTTGGTCAAACTAGTCGAAGACTTTAATAATAAAAAAAGCTCATAGATCAAGTTAAATATTATTTATTAAAAATTGGAAATTTAAACCCCCCCTTATTTTATTAAATTTGTCTTATGAATGTTACGTACATAAAAAAATTGTTATGAAACTTATAAATTTTAAAGAGTTTTTTCAAATATGATTAGTGAGTTAAAAGAAGAGTCTCCCATTAATCTTTTAGCTTGTCCCTTTTCAGATTCCTGTACTTTACCAAAAGTCCAGAGTCTCTGTAATTTTCCAGATTATAAGCAATGTCGAGACTACGAAATTATGCTTCAAAAACTTAAAACATCAACAAAAATCTTATATTAATTATATAGATTTTTCTAATTTTTTCTGAGTATATAATGTTGAATGGATTTTAGTTTTCAAACTAAAAATTAATTAATTGAACAAAATCAAATTTTTGTATTATTGCCATAGAAACAAATCTATTTTTCAACTAATAGATCATCAAGTGAAATGTCAAGGTTAACTTTACTATTTTTGATTTTTTTCACTAAATCAGTTAATCCATGTTCATTTAATATTAACTCAATGATATTTTGATATAATCCGAGGAGATTCTCTTGGGCTAATTTAAAATAAAAATCATCGCCAGAAAGGTTGATATCAAGGATCTGGTAGAGACCTTGAATAGATTGTTTAATATTTTCAAGGTTTAATTCTGCTTTCTCCTTCATTTCTAATTTTGAATTAGACAATTCCATATTCAACAGCTCCTATATAATTATAAAAAGCAATTCTATTTAAATTATGGGTATTTTCGACATTTATGTTATCGCAAGACGGAATTCCGTTTTTATCCTTTAAGATAGAATGTAGGAAATCGATAAACTAAGTAAGTACAAAATTATCAAGATTGATCATTTAGCCGTAATAATTGATGAAAAATTATAATTCTCTGAATTTTTTTTAGTCGATCTCTGTCACAATTAAAAAGAGCCTAGGTTTTCCAACTGAACTTCGATGGAATATAAAGGCTTATTATACTCGTAAGAGTTAATTGTATCAATAACATTAACCCAATATCTAAAAAAATTCTCAGATATCAATTTAAATTCCATATATCTAGTATAATAGCGCTCCATTCGGTAGTGATCGTACAATACATGCTTAGTATAAAAAAGGAATATAATTACATATTTTTTGAAATAGAATCCTCATTTTACCTCATTCAGACATATTCAATGGTACCAGGGGGCTTTGGAGTGATATCAAAATAGATATTCTTTGTTTTACTTAACTCTAATAATTGAAACTTAATTTCCTCGAGCAAATGAATTGGTAGATTGGTCACACTCGCAGTTCGTGCATCAATACTATTAACGCACCTTACTATTACATCATAAATTCCTTTATTACTCTCATGGAGTTCATATAACAATCGTGCATATCCTTTTAGATGAGATGCAAACGTGGTTAATTTGTTAAAATCCCATTCTCCTTTAACACATAAAGGAATTTCATAAGTTCTTCTCCCTTCCACCATCCCGGTAACTTTTTTTAATAAAACATCTTCTCCAATTGCAGCAAAGCCTTGAAACGGTTCTTGTTCTCCAAGATCATTAATAATCATGGGCTTTCTAAATTTTTCTGTATAATATTGATTGATGCATGTTTCAACAATATCATGGACTTTTTTTTCGTAACTTAAATTTTCAGGATCTACTGGACCAATAATCCTTGCTGCAAGAGCAGGACCAGGAAATGCGTTCCTGTATACTAATTCTGAGGGCATTTTGAAATACTCGAGAATCTTCCTTATTTCTCCTTTTGTAAGACTTGCAACGGGTTGAATTGTTGCTTCCACATCATATTCAATTTCTAAGTTGTGTTGACTTTTAATGAAACCATGAATATTTTTTTCTTTCAAATTTAATTCCTCCGCTAAAGTCATAGTTTCCTTTAAATCAGAAATTTTTACTCCAAAACTCTCTTCTATATCCGGTAATATAGTTCCATCAGCAAGCAAGTCACAATCATTATCTTTTATAAATTTACTAATAGTGTTCGCATAAGCGTCCTTAAAAAGTTGTCTTTTGGTTTCAGCATTTTCTTCTCTATATATTTTTGGAAGAAACTCATCACGAATATCAATAACAACAATTTCAGGGAATAACTTTTTTATGTATTCCCTTTCTTCTACTCCTTTAATAATACGCATGAGACCATGATCAATAAAGACAGGTATAACTTCGATATTCGCTTTTTTCAACAATATATAAGTAGTAGAGCTGTCAATTCCTCCAGATAACGCACAAAACACCTTTTTATTAGTTGCGTGCTTTCTCAAAAATTCAATAGCTTTATTAACAAATTCTTTTGGTTCTTTGGGAGGTTTGATTAATCTATGATTTAACATAGAACCATTTAATGAGTTCCATAAAATAAGTATATTTATTAAATGGTTATGATCGGTAAATCAGAAGTTACCTTTTTATCGGTTATTGAAAAAAATAAGGTTTTATACCTTAATTTAGATACTATATTTACGTTAGGTATTACAAAATTATTGGCTTAAATGAGGTGTTATTAATTGGCTGAAGATGTCACTCCCGAATTAAGGAAAAAAATTGATAATTTAGTAGAAAAGGCTATTTCCTTATTCCTCGACAAAGTCTCAAAAGGAGATTCCCTTGAAGAATTAATTAAAACTCTGATCACTGAAAAAGTTTTTAGTAAATTGGGTCCAAGAATGAATAGATATGTGGTACGAAAAGCTGCGAAGAAAATTGTAAGAAAAGCTGTAGATAAAATATGGGAAAGACATAAAGATAGATTAATATTAAAGATTAAAGCTTTAAAGTGAAAGAATAAAAAGAAGTAGAAATATTTATTTTAAAAACTAAAAAAGGCTAATTGATTTTTTATTTTTTTCATTATATCTTTGATGATATTCTTCTGCCCTATAA
>CAYUTF010000003.1:0-94683 GCA_964447495.1 uncultured archaeon | reverse complement strand
TGGAGTATTGTTCATTAAAAAAGAATCTAATGTATATGGCTAATAAAATGAACTATTCTTGAAAATTGTAGAAGAATACGAGATTAACGGTCGTATCCGTTCCATATACAATAATACTGTGTGTATAGCACGTATAATAAATAAATTTTTAAATAAAATTATAGTGTTTACATGATTTAAATATGAGTTTTGCTTATATCTACATGGATGTAAACCAAATTAACATTACTTTTTTATAATGAATTTAGAGAAAAATCAATTTGTATATACACGGCTATGGAAAGATAGAGTCAATTTAGTTCTTAATTTTATCCATCTTTCTGTAATTTATATTGCAATAATCCATATTTTTAACAATCTTCTAACCGCAATTATTTCACTATTATTTGCCCTATTATTATTAGGTATCATGCTTTATTTATATTTAAAAAAAAATCCATATCATCGATTTTCAGAGTTTCCACTATTATTATGTGGGTGGATTTCCACTATTGCAATTTTTGTATATATATCATATTTTAACTTAATTTATTATTTGCTAATCATTGGAATTATTTTTGTTATTTTTGAAATTGGGATTCTTATTTTCTTCATGCTTACGATACCAATGACTCATTATCAACGGCTGCGCCATGCCTTTATAAGACCACACCCCTACATATTCTTCGCAAATAATCGAAAGTTTGCTCAGTTTGATAAAGGACGACAATATTGGCAAGATCGCAGTCCTGAAGACCTAGAATTAATAAAAAAAGCAATTAAGCAATTTGAGAAAAAATACAAAAGGACTTTAGTTCTAAGTCTTAACATTATTTGTGTAATTGGGTACCTCCTTGGAATAACTATTGGATTTAGTATTCGTACTTTTTAATTCAATTAAACAAATAAGGAATTGAATGTTTACCTTTATAATGTTATAGGTCGCATCCGTTCCATATACAATAATACTGTGTGTATAGCACGTATAATAAATAAATTTATAAATATATCAATTCTATTTATTGTTAATTTAATTTATCTAATAAAAACAAATTTTAAACCTAAAAATAGAACATACTGATTATTATGAGACCTTCACGAATTTTTAGATGGATAGTTCGACTGTTTCTTTTAGTGTTTACTCTCTCATTGACAGGTGTGTCGTTATTAGGGGGTTTCTCTGCTGTAACGATTCTTGATCCTGACAGCTATAATGTCAATATACCTGATGGTCCCATTGTAGCTAATTTTGATATAACAAATAAGTCAGCAATGAGTATATCTATCCCTTTTAACATTACAAACGTAGGAGTGTACGATTTAGATGAAATAACTATAGGCTTTCAGATAGGCATGATTTATGGGAACGCCTCCACACTATTAAATGAAACCACGAATGTTAAAATATTTGATAAAACCCAAAATTATGGGTCTGTTTTACATGGAGATGTACTTAAGGATATATTCAGTGGTTTAGGCTCAGATGGGTTTATCTTTGCAAATATTCCTGCTCTTATTGAAATTGATCGTTTTAGAAATCCTGATTTAGAATTTCATGCGAATTTTACCTTTAGTGCGATGTACTCATTAAGATTATATAAATTCACCGTAAATCTAATTAACTATAGCTTAGGAGTATTAGATATATAATAGAGGCTGATAAAAATGGGAGCATTTCCAAATATATTAAAAGGTATTATATATATGGGAGTATACATTACAACCACAATGGTTGTCCCCTTCCTCACATTTACTTGGATAAAAGAAGTCCAATTATTAGGTGTGAGCATCGTACTTGAGCAACTTGAATACAACCGTATTGTTTTTTGGATTTCTGCCTTTGGATTACTTATTAGCGCATGTGCATTCTTTAATTATTCGTCTCCGAAACAATCAATCAGAAAAGGTACGTTTGCTTTAATCCAAATTTTATTGAACTGTTTATATATATGGTCATATAAATTTAGTGGTGCAACGGAAGTAAAATTCGAAATAGTATTTGAGATTACAAATGTAGGATTTATTACTATTGATGTTCAAAACATGGTGATGTTATACATGGGCATCTATTTCCTTACAATCGTATTAAAAGGATATGATTTGGTTGATTTCGTCATAAATAGAGATAAGATAAGGCAAAAACGATATAAAATTATAGAAGGAGATGATATACTATAATCTTTCAATCACCTGAATTAATACAAACCTTAGCAGATATAATTGCTGCTATTTTGAACTTTTTACGCCCAATCGTATCCCCAATGGGAGAATGGATGGTTGCATGGATGAATTTCGTTCTAAACTATTTTCCTGGAGAACTGATATTTTACATCGCTCTATTTGTCGTAATTGTTACAGTAGGCGCAATAGTTAATATTGCTTGGCCTGGTGACAGACCTCCAAGATATCTTGATAAATTTAGAAAGGAAGCAAAGAAGAAAGAAGAGAAAAAGAAGGAACCAAAAATTAAAAAAGAAAAGAAAAGGCTCGAAAAAGCGAAAACAGAAGAGGAAGTGGAAGAGGAAAAGGAACCTGAAACAATTGAAGAGCCTAAGGAAATAGAGGAAGTAGGAGAACTAAAAGAAAAACTCGAACCAGAAAAGCAAACAAAAGAAAAAGAATTAAAAGAAGAAGAAAACGAAATATCTGATAAACCTTCTGCATCTCTTGAGGATGAAGATAAAAATACGGCGGAAGAATAGTTGAAATAAATTAAAATCCTTACTGATTGTAAAAAAATTAATAATTTTTTATCTTTTTTTAACCTTTAAACTTTAATACTAATTCAGCAACTCTTTTCCCTGTATCTTTTGCAATTAATCCTGCTAGCTCATCAAGTTCTCCTTTACCTAAAAACTCCTTCAATGAAAACTTTTGAACACTGGTAATTGCGATATTTCCTTCGATAACGGGGCTTCCAAATGTATTGCCCACAACAATCATGCCTTGGATCAAACCAAAATTTATTAGATCACTTATTACGCCCTCTCCACCATTCCTTAGACCAGTAGCCGCCATTGGAGCTAATATAACATCTTTCAATAAATAATTTTTCATCTTCCATGGTCTTGAACGGTCTATTAATGTTTTAATCTGAGAACTTACTGAACCAAAATAATTTGGAGCAGCTATTATAATCGCATCACTATTTAATACGATATCCTCTAATTTATTCGTATCATCACTTTCCGCAAGAGGACAATCATTTGGTGGTCTTAAGCATTGATCACAACCATTACAAGGAGTAATGTTATAATCGGTAATATTTATTTTCTTTATTTCAATATTGTCTGCTATTAACTTAATTCCCTCAATTGCTTGTTCAAGTAAAAAGTTACATGCTCTGTTTTTTCTTGGTGAACCATTAATTAATACAATCTTACTCAAATTTTATCCCTACTTCAGTTTGCATTCAATTATTAATTTTATAATATTAAGTTTATATTTGAAATTAATCTTTTGTAACATTAAGGGTTTAGGAAGTATCAATGAGATGAACTTATATTATGAGTTTACAAGAGAGGTTTGAAAAATATAAAAACAAAAAGGAATTAATCGCTGAAATCAATCTCTATAGATCTATCATCTCAAAAAAACGCATTAATCAAGATTATAATTCTGCTTTAGAGAAATTGAAATCGGTCTTAATCTTATTAAATGAATACGAAGATTATTATGATTTATATCAAGAACGGATTGAGCTTGAAAATTTGAACAATGAAATTAAATCTGAGCTAGGCAGTTTTAGATCGAAATTTCTTAAACGATACAATAGTCTATTAAAGGAAGACCTTACGAAAGACAATCTCGAAAATTTTTCTAAATTATTGGCAATGTTGAAAGTTGAAATTGATAAAAATATGGATAAGTTCAATTTACATGATATCCATACTGAAATCAACAAATACTTCAAATACATTAAGAATATCTATACTATATTAAGCTCATATAAAGTATTAAACTATTACACCGCATCAAAACAGATATTACGATTTGCAAGTGAGATAAAAAATGAAAACTTCCCTAATATAAAAAAAATAACATTATCTTTATATCAAGAATTATTGAGTTTAAAATTATCAGAAATCTCCGAAAAATATGATAAAATTAAGATTTCTGAGCTCTCTCACATTTTAGCTATTGATTCTCAAAATTTAGTGGAATTTGTCCATATATTAATGAAACAGCAAATGGCTCCCATCAAGAATTATATCCCAAAAACACAAGAAATAGTTTTTAACAAAAAAATAAATGCATTATAAATTAGACTATAACGCTCTATAGAATTCTGGTCTTAGAACCTCTGTATGTTCTAAACCAAAATTAATAGCTTTTAGTAGCTTCATCTTATCTTTTTCAAGCACTCCTTTTAATGGTAAAAAGTTACTCGCATGATTCGAACGAAATACACAATTTGCCTTTTTATTATCAAAATTAATATGTTCAATAAAAACCTTTAATTCTTTCAGAATATCCGTAGAATTCATTTCTTTAAAAAGACCTTGTTTCTTTTTATCATATAAAATTGTTCCAGGAGGGATCATAAGAGATAGAAATGATATATACCAAATTCTTTCATCTTTCGGTACTATTTTATTTACAAGATCAGCAGATTCAATTGCATGGGCTTTTGAAACTTCAAGATTACCCGCTCCGCCTAAACCATTAATTAATGTCGCGGATAGAGTGATATTTGCTTTCATTAGTTTCTTTGATGCTTGAATTAAGTCTTCTTTCGTTGCATGTTTGTTGATGGATTGCAATAATTTATCATAACCACTTTCAAAACCTACATATGCAATTTTTAGTCCCGCCTCTGAAAGAGATTTCAATTGTTCATCTGATTTTTTAATGATATCTTTCGCATGGGCATATACCCCAACTCTTTCAAGGCTGGGGAATAATTGAAAAGCATATTTAGTCAATTCTAATAATGTTTTAAATGGAGTTACCATTGCATTACCATCTAGGAAAAATATCTTTTGTACTCTTTCTCGGTATCTGCGATTTGCAAGCACTAAATCTTTTTTTACAGCCTCAATAGGGCGAATATTGAAACTTTTTGTCAGATTAGATACACAAAAATCACATTTATAGGTGCAACCTTCTGTTAATTGAATTAGCAATGAATTAGATTCAGAAGGTGGGCGAAAAACGGGATAACAATAATATATGTCCTTAGAATTGACCATAATATAATTTATTGTAAAAATTTAGATATTAAATAAAATATAAGTAAAGTTAATCTTCAAAATCTTCTTCTTCCTCCTCATCTTCCTCTTCTTCATCATCATAGTCATCATCATCTTCATCCTCCTCATCCTCCTCCTCATCCTCTTTGGGTTTTTTTGGACAAGAAGTTATATGCCTTCCTAGTCGCGCAAACTCTTTTCCGCAATAAGGACATTTTTGTTTTTCCTTTTTTCCGCTTCCTTGACTTTTTGCCTTACCTGGTGTAGATCTCTTTTTCCTTTTAGATCTATTTGGAATAATATCCTCAATACTCGCATCATCTGGTGCGAATTCGCATGTTGTAAGATGGCTAGCTAAATCTTCAAATACTTCACCACAAAATGGACATTCGATCTCACCAAAATCTTCCTTAATACCGATTTCCTCTTTTCCAGCTTTTCTCTTCTCGAATTTAAGAGGAACCTCCTCATCTTCTTCTTCAAATTCGTCTATAGTTAGATCGATTTCATCTTCAATTTGCATTTCTGCGAGTTCGAAATCCTCTAATTCTATAGTTTTCTCTTTAATTTTTTTTTCTGCTACTCTTCTACTTTCTTCGTAAATTTCTGCAATCTTCTGATTTGATTTTAGGGGGTCATACAATTCACATACTTGGCATACATAGGCTTTTCTGCCAAGAACTAAATCTCTTTCCTTACAAAAACAGAGAGGTTGAAGATTATTACTGATATCTCCCATCGGTTCAAGATGTTTACAAGCTATTTTTCTTGAGTATTTTATTTTCTGCTTTCTACGTGGAATTATTAATCACCAAAAGAAGTATATAATATAATTATTCTTAAAATATAATTTTTTTGATTGTAGGAGTTGAAAATAAAAGAAAATTCTATAAACTTCTTCATCAAAAATTATAGTTTATTAATTGAAGGTCTTCTAAAATTTTTTTTCTTATGCTCGGGTTTAACTTGTCTATTAATTCATCAATTAGATCTCGTAATTCAAGAATCTTTTCTTGTAATGATTCAGGCATACTCCAAAATGATTTTCTTAATGGATGAGTGTGGAGAATGGCTTTATTATAATTCTCTATTGCTTCTCTATAAAATAAACAGGCGCTATCGAAATTCTCCATACGTGTTTGATACATAGTACCTATTTTATTAAATCCCATACCGGCTCCTGCATAATCTTTCTCCTTTTCAAAAAGAATAGCTGAGTCTCTAATCTTATTAAGAGCAGATTTCAAAAGAGTAATATCCCCCTCTTTTAGCAATAAATATCCCTCCATATAATTAGCCACGCCTTTATAAAAGGTATTATCGTGCTTATTAGCTAATTCATTTAAGTCTTCTGTGAATTCTTTTGCTAATACAAGGTGATTATTAGTGATACAGAGTTTTATTAATATTCGCAATAAATCCATTGCCCGTTCAATGTCGTTAACTTTTTTATATATTTCTATTCCATTCCTATACTTTTCAATGGCAGTATAGTAATCTTTATTTTTAAAAGCCAAATTTCCCTCATAAATTAATTCTTCTGCATTTTCTTTTTTATGTGTGATCTTAATTTCTTTTTTTTGAGTAGGAACCTCATAGAATAATTTATCCAAGTTGAAATTTATGTCCTCAGACATAGGGATATCTACTAGAAAATTTTGATTAGTATTATAATCTACTTCTGAAAAATTTAGGTCTTGTTCGGGCTTTTTTTTGATATCTTCAATCTCTTTATACGCAGATTGAAGTGGTTTACCAGCATAAGAGAGTGAGGATAGTTCAGCTAGGACATTAGCAAAGAAGAATTTATTCAACCCTTCAACAATATAGTCAACTTTGTGGTAATTATTATCATAATTGGGTGAATTTATATCCATATTAACGTCGGTAAGTTTATATATTTCGAAGCCAGTATCATATTTCGTTAAAATATTATCTCCAATTTTTTCTTCTTTTTTTTTTCCTAGAAGCGTATGGTCAAAAACAAGACCAATAGCGTCGTTATTGTTAGCTTGAAATCCTAGTTGATTAATCAAATCTGTATATGAGAAAAATAGTGAAAGCCCTGGATGAGAATGAAACCATCCAACAACGAAATGGTTTTTTCCTTCTTCATCTAATTGTTGTTGGATTTCCCCAATAAAGATGTAATGTCTTTGATCCAGTTGAACATCAGTATCATGACCAAAAGTAAGAGCATATGCATTCTTGACTCGTACAAACTCATCATCCACATATCCAGTTAATATACCATAAATTTCTTTCCATTCTGGTTGTGGTATTTCTTTATTTGCATATCTACTCGCATATAAAATAATCGTTTTATAAGCTTCAGCATTAATGATAACAGGCTTGCTTTCTTTTTCAATTGAAAGATCTGTTTCTGAGGATTCTTGAGTGTTTTTTTCTACTTGTTCATGAGGATCAAAAGAATTCCTTTTTTCCAATTCTTCAGGCATAATTACTCCTTTATTTATGAAATATTATGCTTAACAAAACGCTTTTTAGAATAATATAAAACTGCTATTAAATAAAATTATGGTTTATCCAAATTGAAGATTCTTATTATTTATATTCGTTTTGTGCTAATTTAAGAATCTTTTTTGCAAACTCCAATTCTGGATTTAATTTTAACGCTGTATTTAAAGCATCAATAGCTAAGAGATATTCCTTTTTGTTATAATATGCAGATCCTAAATTTATCCATGCCACCTCATCGCTCGGATCAAGTTTTATCGCCTGATTGCTTGCTTTGATCGTTTTATCAAAATTATCTGTATCTATATAAACAGAGCTTAATTCTGTCCACGCTATTGATAATTTCGGGTTTAAATCTATCGCTTTTTGCAATGCGCTTATTGCATTTTCATATTGCTCTAATTCATAATAAAAATACCCTAGATTTTGCCAATATATTGCACTATCGGGATTGATTTTTAATCCCGCTTCATAGGCTTTAACTGCTTGAGGTAAATTATTATTTTGAAAATATGCATATCCTAATTTAAACCATATTTCTGAATTGTTCTTATCTTCTTTTAACAAATCCCGCAATGCCTGTATTGTTTTTTCCAAAAAAGTTTCATCCAATAAAATTGATTTATGATTTAAATTATATTAACTTCTTTCCAGTATAAATATCTATTTTCATCTCGCATAAATTTCCGCTTGAAAAATATCGAGAGGCTTTTGATACAATTATTAACAAGAAGATTACAAATGCAGTTAAGGTTGTCTTTTCATTCGAATAGAATTGAAGAAGTATTTTTAGGGTAAATTTTGTTTCTTTTTTTTCCTGCTACCCGATCCACCAAAAGAAAGACCTGATAAATCAATATCCGAATCTCCACAAGCAATAGCAATAGCGATTATTATGAGAACTATGATAACAACAACAACCGCTAATAAGAGGGATAATAGGAGTATACCTAATATTTTAAAAAGGATAAAAACCCATGGTTGTTCGTTTTCTTTCTTTACTGTAATTGCACCATAAAATAGAATTATAAGAGATACAATCCAAATATATGGAAAGGTGATTATTAATGTCACAACCCAATTTTCTATTGAAAATGTTAAGAAGAAAGATAATTCCGCTATAATCACAAAAGTTAAGAATAAGATAACATGAATGAAAAAATTCCCTTTTCTCAGATATCTACTTCTTAAGGAATATCCTAACAAAGCAATAACTAGAGTTCCTTCAAGACTAGCAACAATAAACATAGTCACTTGTCTAGATAATTCCGAATTTATAATAATGATTGGCAGACTAATTGCTCCTGCGAAATAAGCAAAGATGAAGTAAAATAATAGACTCAAAAATATATAATTCTTACGTGAAGTCAATAAAAATGATATAAATGTGGTTATATCTATTGAGATAAAAGTTATATAAAAAATTATAAACTCGGAGGTAAAACTGGCTTCAAAAAATATCAAGCTAAGCATAATCTCGCCAAATAACCATATAAAGCACCCCAATACTAGTAAAGGTATTATTTTGTAGAGGAAAAGCTTTCGTTGAGAATCATTCAATATATATTTTGATTGTCTTTTTGATTTTACTTCACTAGTCGCATCATGAGGTTCTTTAATTCTGGAATAATCAGTTTGGGCATCTGTTACAACAATATTCTTTCTCTCCCTATCATGGGTTATTTTTTTGCCACAATACATACAAAATTCTGAATCTTTTTTTAAAGGTTTTCCACATTCAATACAATACTCCACCAAAAGGATTTCACCATAGAAATTAAGAAATGAATAATAAATATTAAAGTGAATTTGATATATATACCTTTTTTACTCATATCTAGAATTATACTAAAAAAATAATTTATATTATACCCTTTTTCTTGAATTCTCTAATTTCTTCTTCTGAATAGTTAAGTTGTTTCAAAATTTCTTTTGTATGATGTCCTATTTTTGGAGCGGGACTTCTAATTGAAAGAGGAGTACGAGAATATTTAATAGGCGATGAAATATTTGGGAGATATCCAAATTTAGGGTGATCTAATGATACCACCATCTTTCGTGCTATGATTTGAGGATCTTCACATGCTTTACTGAAACTTTTAATTGGCATGACACAAGCATCTAACGCTTTAAAAACTTCAAGCCATTCACTTTGCGTTTTCTTTAAAAACTCTTTTTTAAGTTCAGCAAACACATATTCTCTTTCTTCTATTTTTAACGTTTGTTTATTTTTTAGATCATCTCGATTAAGACCTTTACATAAATCATGCCAGAATTTTAGCTCAATCGCTCCAATAGATAAGTACTTATTATCTTTTGTTTTATATATTGAATAATAAGGCACAGAACCATGGAGAATATTTTCATTCTGTATACCATCATTTAAATCTTTAGAAAAATTGATAGCTGCTGCCATAGGCATGAAAGAAAATACACTATCTAGCATAGATATATCAATATACTGGCCTTTTTTCTGGGCATGATTATTTCTTTCAATGATGGCTCCTAGAATTCCAATTGTAGCAACTAATGCCCCTCCTATATCTGCGGCTTGAATCCCTGGAACTATGGGCTTCTTTTCTGTTTGGTCTCTTCCACTTATCTCTCTTTCTTTATTTAAATTTAAAATTCCACATAAACCGACGTAGTTCATATCATGACCTGCTATTTGTTCATATGGGCCATTCTGGCCATATCCCGTTAAGGAACAATACAATATTGAATCATTTATCTTAGAAAGAGTATCATAATCAATTTTCAATTTATTTGTCACTTTTGGGCGAAATGTCTCTAAAATTACATCTGATTTTTTTACCAATTCATAAAAAATTTGTTTTGCTCTTTCTTTTTTGAGGTTTAGTGAAATCGATTTTTTGTTCCTCATTAAAATTGAGTTGAACGCACTTTCCCTATATCTTCCTTTTTGGTAAAAAGGAGGAGGATTAGCATAAGGGTATCTTGGATTATTAATATGAATAACTTCTGCACCCAGATCAGCTAAAATCATCGAACAATAAGGACCTGGTAGCATTCTTGATAAATCTAAGATTCTAATTCCTTCTAATGGTAATTGCATAATAGTGATAAATGTGAAATACCTAAAAAAATTTTATTATATACTCTAAAATGATATAACTCAAGCAAAAGTCCTAAATATAATATTTTTTTATATATATATTATCTCTGCTTCTACTTTTTCGGTATTTATAATAGAAAATGTTGCATTTCCTGTTAGATATCCACATAATTCTCCAGGATTTACAACTAAAACACCATTCGCATACTTTTTATTTACCATCGAATGAGTATGACCCGAAAGAACAATATCAAATTTACCTGAATTAGCCAGAGCCTCAATAGTTTTTTGCTTAGGCATATGCGATGCATAAATGGATTTTCCATCAAACTCTTCTATTAATTCATATCCATTTTCTACTAATTTACATATTTTCCCCAAATTCTGCCTTAAAAACACATGATCGCCATCATTATTTCCAAATACTCCGTGAAAATTTTCTTTAATTTTCGTATTTAATTTATCAAACCAATTTTTTACAAATGGTGAGCAATAATCTCCACAATGAATTAAGGCTTCAACATTTTTTTCATTCATGATTTCAACTGCTTTTAGAATATTATTTTTATGATCATGTGAATCTGAAATTACTCCAATTAACATATTGAATCACATCCATTATATTAAAATATTTTTAAGATTGTAATAGAAAAATAATAATAAAAATATTGTTAACTTAAAAAGACATAATGTCAATACTATATATAAAAGAGCGTGTTTTTTTAACTCCGTGATATAACTATGATTGAAGATTTTTTGAAAAAAGAGAAGATTGAGATAGATGATCATTTAAAATCCTATTTTGATATACTCAAAAATAATGAAAATGAAATTTTATTACAAGATTTCTTCCTACAACTTCAAGAATTTATTTTGAATAAAAACGCAAAGAGAATCCATCCAATTTTATTAATAGCCGCTTTTATTGGTATTGTGAATCCCCAATTTTTAGATGATCAGATTGAACAAATACGAAAAGTATCTCTAGCTGTAGAATTTTTACATAGTGGTCACTTAATCCATGACGATCTTATTGATAATGATGATATAAGAAGAGATAAACCGACTTTTCATAAACAACTAGAAAATGAGATAAGAGAACTGTACAAAAATTCTGAATTTCAAAGCAAGGAAGATATTGTTATGCATTATGGGAGGGACTTAAGCATTTTGGGAGGAATTCAAGGATATCTACTAGGTTTAGATATTATTAAACAATCGAAATTCCCTGATAATCTAAAATTATTAGCAATTAACGAATATAATGCTGCAATGGATTCATTATTAAAAGGGCAGATTATTGAAGAATATATGCGTTATCATAATATAACTATGTCTTTAGAACAATACTTATATATCGCAGAGTTACAACGTGCCAGTTTATTAGAAAAATCAGCAAAAATCGGAGCTATATTGGCAAAAGGCAATATACACTATCAAATCAAACCTCTAAGCGACGCTATGCTGAGGATAGGTCAAGCATATGCAATAAGAGATGATATCTTGGATATGAAAAAAGATGTGGAAAATAGAGCTAAAAAAGTTATTTATATCCTAGCAGTTCAAAATACAAATGAAGAACAATCCCGTAGTTTAAATGATATTTATAGAAAAGAAGAATTGTCCAAAGCTGATGTCAAGGAAGTCTTAAATATTTTTGCGGAAACGAATGCTATTATTATTGCTGAACATTTCTCCAAAAATTTAGTTTCCCAAGCAAAGAACTTGTTAAGTGATATTTACCCTGATCTTAACAAGCAACAAAAACTCTTCTTTAATGAATTTGCTGATTTCATTTATATGAGAGCCTTATAACACAGAAAATAATCACTAAATGACTTGATAAGGTGTTTTTATTTTTTCTAACATTAAATTGTTCAACTCTTTAAAAACATCTACTACGTTATAATTATTTAAAGAAGATGTCATAAAGAAACCATCAAGATTTTTGTTGGAAGCAAAGTCTAAAAACGTCTTTTTATATTTTTCGAAAGCTCCATTTTCAGGTTTAACCAAGTCACTTTTACTTCCTACTAATATTTTTGGAATATTATTACCATTTGCATGCTGAATAATTTGATCATACCAGAAATTCAATTTTTTAAGTGACAATATATGTGATAGATCAAATACTAATAAAGCACCATTAGCTCCACCAATAAATTTAGGTATTAATGGTTTAAATCTTTCTTGACCACCAAAATCAAATATAGCGTTTGCAATGAACTTTTCAACTATTTTTTCGGTATTATTTTTATCTTGGATTTTTAGATTAATTGAATGGAAATTTATACCTATTGTCATCGACGTGTCAAAATTGAATGAGTTAAAACAAAATCGGTTAAAAAGACATGTTTTTCCAACCCCTCCCCCTCCAATGATGACTATTTTAAAGGTATAAAGTATTTCTTTTTGTTTTTCAGGACTTTTATTCAAGAGGAATACCATTTCATTCAAACATATGGATTGAATTTATAAAATCTTTGATCAAGAAAAAGTATTATTATAAAAAAATGTTTTTATATGTGAAAATAGCACTCTTCTACGATTTTAAAAGGCTATTTTTTCTCATATATGACCCAAGGCTATCTTTTCTGAATTATTTTCCCATAGTGACTAAAAATAAAATTAATTTTCTAAGAGAATTCAATTTACTTTTTAAAAATAAACTAATTAAAATTCTTTTTCATTATAATACTTAATTCTTAATTCTAAGCTTACCTAAAAGAAATATAAAAATAATAGTTTTTTAAATGGATAATTCAGATTTACAAATTGTACCACCAGAATATATAATTATTAGACCTCCAGTTGAAGGAGCCTCTCACTCAGTCTTAATTCCAGTTACGGGCGGTTGTTCATGGAATCGTTGCCTTTTTTGTGGAACTTATAAAGGAATGTATAATGTAATCCAAAATTATGCAATCCGTCCAATAGAAGATGTTTTAAGAGATATTGATTATTATGCTGAACATAATTATCATGGATACCCCGTATTTTTAGCAGGAGGAAATCCTACCTCTGCTCCTACAGAATATCTAGCGGAAATTATTCGACATATTAGAAAGCAACTTAAAAATGTTCCAAGAGTGAGTTGCTACGCAAAAGCCTTAGATATTTTAAGAAAATCTGATAATGAACTCAAACAATTGGCAGATGCAGGATTAGATATTGTCTATATGGGGTTAGAAAGTGGAAGCAGTAACATATTAAGGAAAATGAAAAAAGGTACAAATGCTGAATCTATGATAATCGCTGGAAAACGCATTTTGAAAGCTGGTATAAAATTAAGTTTATATATAATTCTTGGTTTAGGGGGTAAAAAATATTCTAGAGAACATGTGAAAGAGACCTCAAGAGTATTAACAGAGATTAATCCTACAATTTTTAGATTTAGAACTTTAAATATAGTGCCTTTTTCAGAACTCTGGGAAATATGGAAAAAAGGTGATTTTAAGTTATTAACTCCTGTCGAAAATCTTAAAGAAGAAAGGGAAATTATAGCAAATTTAGGAGATAATGTTACTTCTCAAGTCTTTAATGATCATATGAGTAATTATTGTTCCTTAGAAACTTCCAATATTCAGAAAGATAGAGAAAAGTTCTTAAAGACGTTAGATCAATATATTAACGATCCCAGAATTCAAATTCTACCAAGAAAGAATTTAACACAGATGTGATTAAACGCTTTCAGCTGCAAATCCTTTGATTTTTCGTTCTAAAAAATTTGTAATCAAGCAGTAATAGTAATCTAAGTCTATCTTAACGCAATAATTTTCCAATTCTTAAAAAAATATATATATTATTTAAACTAAATTGATAAAAATTTAATATATGCCTTATCTATATTATTAATATTTAAATCTCATAATATAATCAAGAAGAATTAAAAAATCAATTATCTCTAAAAATCATGGATGTGTTTAAAATGACTGATTACTATCGTAAAAAAATACACTATGAAAATATTATTGCCACATTTGATGATGTATTAATATTACCGGGTTATACATACTTTGATCCCAATGAAGTCAATTTGTCATCGAATTTAGGAAATTACAAATTACATATGCCTATTTTAACCTCTGCTATGGACACAGTCACCGAAGAAATGATGGCAATAAGAATGGCCCTTTTGGGTGGTCTTGGCGTTTTACACCGCAATTGTTCATTTGAAAGACAGCTAGAGATGGTGAGAATTGTTAAAAGAGCTAGATCATTTGTGATTGATGATGTAGCGACAATATTTCCTGAGGAGCGCATATCGAAGGCTAAATTCATGATGGAAAATTATAATATCAGTGGACTCGTTGTAATTAATGATGAAAAAAAAGTATGTGGTATTTTAACTAAAAGGGATATCCCTTATTCTGAGGAACAGATAAATAATGGTTTAGTAAAAGACTATATGACCAAAGATGTAATATCTATTAAACCTGGAGCTTCTAGGATTGATGCATTAAATCTATTATTTAAATCTCGGAAAGAAAAATTACCCATTATCAATGATGATGGGTATTTGGAAGGTTTAATAACCAAAAAAGACTTAGCCCCAGAATTTCCCCTTGCATCTATGGATGAAGAGGGGCATTTATTATGTGCAATAGCATTATCTCCTAAATTTCCCGATTCAAAAAAGGCTCAAGTTATATTAAAGGAAATTGATAACTACGTTGACATCTTTTTTATTGATGTCGCGGATTATTTTAAATCTACTGATATTGAAGGAACTAAAAAACTTATGGATTTTTTAGATTCTGATTTTGTGTTAGGTAATATAGGTACATATGAAGCTGCAGAACATATAATTACGAAAAGTGGATTTGATAGTGAAAAATTTATAGGGTTAAAAGTTGGAATGGGTTCAGGTTCTATTTGTACAACTTCTATTCAAACTGGTGTTGGTGCACCTACTATGTTTGCAACAGCAGAAGTTGCGGATGCTATTAATGATTATAATCCTAAGATTAGTTTAATCGCTGATGGAGGATTTAAAAATCCAGGTGATATTCCTAAAGCATTTGCTGCAGGTGCGGATTTCATAATGTCCGGGCATTTCTTCGCAGGAACAGAAGAAAGTCCCGGATTTATTGATACAATAGCAGGGAGAAAAGTGAAGGTATATAGAGGTATGGGTTCTAAAGAAGCTCGCACTTCAGGATATGTAGCAGATCGATACACTGAAGGGTCAAAAATGCTAGCTGAAGGTGTAAGTGATTATGTTCCCTTTACGGGAGATCTTTCAGGAGTTTTATTATCATTAAAGGAAGCATTAATTAATGGAATGATATATTCGGGTTGTAAAAATATTAAAGAAATGAAAAAGGCGAAGATTGGTATAATCACACCAACGGGACAACGTGAAACACAAACTCATGATTTAATTGGAAAGTATTAAAATGTCGATTTTTATCTATTTTTTATCTTTTTTCTTAACTCGGTGTTATTAATCGTGAATTAAAAATCTTTTTACGAGAATAATCTTTACAATTCATATTAGCATAAGAATTTAATAATAAATAATATAACACGAGATATGATGAAAAAAATAGAAAGAGCTTTAGTCTCTGTTTTTGATAAAAATGGATTAGTTGATTTTGCAAAAGTATTAAGAAATGAATTTGGAGTTGAGATCCTCTCAACAGGGGGAACTAGCAAGCTTTTAAAGGCCAATAATATTGAAGTTGTTAATATAGATGACTACACTCAATCACCTGAAATGTTTGATGGCAGAGTTAAAACATTGCATCCTAAAATCGAAGGAGGCATTTTATTTCGACGAGATAATGAAAATGATATTCAAGATGCTCAAAAATATAATATAAAGCCTATAGATATGGTAGTATGTAATCTGTATAAATTTAAAGAGGCAATTAATAAACCAAATATATCACTTAGGGATGCTTTAGAGATGATAGACATTGGCGGTCCAACAATGATAAGAGCTGCAGCAAAAAACTTCAATAATGTTGTGGTTGTACCTAATCCAGATCATTATTCTAAGATTATTAAAGAAATGAGAGAACTCGGGGGAATTAGCGATCAAACAAGGGCTCAGTTAGCTCAAGAAGTTTTTTCTATCATGGCAGATTATGATGCTGCGATTGCTACCTATTTACAGCACTATTATAACCCAGACTTGACTTTTAGAAACAATATAATTAAAGTATATGAAAAGGTGCAAGATTGTCGCTATGGTGAAAACTGGGATCAATCAGCAGCATATTATAGGGATATTTCCTCCAAGTATGGATTACAAAATATCAAAAAATTATCAGGAAAAGAGATTTCGTTTAACAACTATCTTGATATTGATTCATGTATGCAGATTCTCTTGGATCTTGATAACAAACATTATAATACCGCAATTCTAAAGCATACTAGCCCTAATGGAGTTGCGATAAATAAAAAAAGTCAGTTTAAGTCAGTGCAAATGGCATTTAAAACTGATCCTATGTCCGCTTTTGGGGGTGTTTGGGGTTTAAATAAGCCAGTCTCAAAAGAGGTTGCCGATTTTATTGTAAATAAAGAGAAAATATTCATAGAAGTATTGATGGCACCATCCTTTGAACCAGCAGCCCTTGAGATTTTTAAAAGAAAAGAGAAAATGATACTTCTTGAATTTGATGACTTTTTAAGTAAAAGGGATGAGATATATGGCAATCCTGAACTCAGAAGTGTTTTGGGAGGCGTCTTAATTCAAGAGTATGATAATAAGTCAATAATTAAAAACTGGAGGGTTGTTAGCAATCGAAAAGTTAATGAAATTGAGAAACAAGCGTTAATCTTTGCTTATAAAGTATCAAAATGGGCAAAATCAAACTCAGCTTGCTTTGTTCAGACCTATAATGATGGAATATATACAATAGGAATTGGAGCAGGTCAACAGAGTCGTGTTCATGTAGTAAAGTTAGCTATCCAAAAAGCAATTGAATTTGGGCATAAAGATGAATTAAAGGATTCACTCATGGGAACTGATTCTTTCTTTCCGTTCCCAGATGGGCTAGAGGTGGCTGCCAAAGCGGGAGCAAAAGCAATTATAAATCCTGGAGGATCGATTAGAGATAAGTTGGTGATCGAGAAAGCAAATGAACTTAACTGTGCTTTAGTATTCTGTGACAAACGAGTTTTTAGACATTGATCTTTTAATCATTATTTTTTTCACTAATTTCCTAAAAGGTTCTTTTTTTTCAATAAATTATCTATTTTTAAATTACAAATCTAATTTTCGTTTTCTATACTTTTGTATTTGGGATTTTAGCGATTTTCAAGCGATATAAAAAAAGTTTATATATTTCTAAAAATAAATTTAAATTACTCTTCCATATCTGAAAAAATAATTTAAATGAGCATTCTATGGACTTCTTTTTAAAAAATTTACGAGAAACTATTGAAGCAATTAATAAGTTAATAGATAATAACGTTAATATAGTTAATACTAAAAGAATTCGAAGATGTAATAAAATTAAATCTTCAGATCGATCAAAAATTAATTTCATATGGAGATCTCTAGATTGTCTTGCAGAAGAAGGAATTTTAGAGATAAACGGGACATATTCACCAAAAACTTACAAAATAAAACCTAATGAGAAATTAGATGTGGAAAGTTTAGTATCAACAATTGAAACTAAAAAGAATAATGATTAAGCTCTTTGATTAAAAAGTTCTCCTTAAAGTTTTAAACATACTTTTATTAAATAAGTACTCCTACATCAATTGTTTATGAGTTTGAGTTGAGCAAGTAAAATTTCAAGCTTCTTACTATCCTCAGCATTATTAGGGTTTGTGATTAATCTTTTTTGATAAAAAATGACATTACCATACTTCAATTCAATATTATTGAAAGTTCTTACCCATTCTTTAAAACCATTTAAGAGATCAACTACTTCAGGATCTTCCTCAAATAATTTTATGTCCTTCCTCTTATCGGGTAACAAAATCATGAATTTATAATTCTTAAGGGATAGACCCTGTTTTTTGAGCAATTGTATGTTAGTTTTACGAATAAATGCTTCTAATCCACTTCTCCAATGTACATAATTACTATTAATTTTGATAATTATTTCTTGAATTATTTTAATTTCTTGTGGAAGAATTGTGTCCCCTTTTTTTATTAGAATCTTTTTAATTTTTTGAAATTCAGATTCAAAATATTCAAAATATTTCTTAATTATCTTTTCAAATTCAGAAAGGGTAGAATTATAGTTTTGAGCAAAGAGGACCTCATTGCTTGAAAAAACTAAATTTTCTTCATCAAAAATACCTTTTAATCTTTTGCTTTTTATTAGATCATCTAATATGGAACGTAATATTTGCAATTCAGATTCTGAAAGTTGCTTTTCAAAGAAGAAATCTTGAAACGAAAATAATTGTTGATTTTCTAACATTAGGTTCTCAATACCCTTTCTTGTATAAAATATTAGTTTATCACCGTCATTATAAAAAATACCTATAATTTTTTCAGCTTCTTGTAATTCAAGTAATAACTCTTTTACAATACTCAAAGTTAAATCAAGATCACCCAATGATATAAAATCTTCTGATTTTGCTTTATTAATTAATATAGATTTTATATCATTTTTAGCTTCGTTTATTCGATCTTGATTTATGATTATTCGATCTCCTTTTTTAAAGTATGGGATACCTAAATCTCGAACAAAATGCAAAAATTCATCATAATCCATACCTGTTTTATCAAGATATTCGTTAATATCAATAAAATCTCTTATCTTAATTTCTTCTCCAATAGATTTAAGATTTTCATCCAACTTTGAGAGGATTATATTTTTATTAATATTCAGCTTTTTAGCTAATTGTGAGATAGTTTCATTCTTTTCGATTTCATCTTTGATTAAGTTAACTTTTTCAATCTTTTCGTTTAAGAATTTAGAATAGTAAAAATTATTTCTGTTTTCATCAAAAATACCACTTCTCATGTCTACATTTTCTCCCAACACATCAAAAAGTATCAGTTTATTTACTTTTAATTTAGAAGAAACTTCAGAAAGTGAAAAATAACCAATAATTTTGGAATTTTCAATTTCTTTTTTTACATTTAATAATCCTAAGTTAGTAAGATATTGAGTCCCCTTATGAAATGGTGATAAATATTCTTTTGGTATACTTTCAATTAATTTTAAAAATCCCTCGTCAATTAATCTTTCGTGATATGAATTTAAATCAATTGAACTCTTTTTTGCTGCTACAATATTGATATTTTGATTTATTTTTTTTAAAGAATAAAAAATTTTATTATTCTTTCCTATAAGAAAAACCTGTTTCGTACTTTCTGATAAGTCCTGCATAATATTTTGCAAAAACTCGGGAGGAATATAATTATAATTATCAAAGTTGACTAAACCTTTCTCTTGAACGTCTTTAAGGATAATTTCCCTTAAATATGTATAAGGATAAAAATAATTCAATTCTGAAAAATACCCTTTTATAATGTTTAATTTAACTAAAGTTTTCATAAATAATTTCAATTCAGAATCATTTTCAAGAATCTGTGAAAAACTTTTCAAAATTAAATCTCCGGAAATTTTATTTGCTCTTTCAAAAAAAGTATTAAGTCTCGCTTTTTCGATTTCATAAAAATATATTAAGTTCTCATCTGGATTGTGAATATAGAAAGATACCTTTATATCATATAGAGGGCTTTTCCGCCGTTCTTGAATATAATCTTTTAATTTAATTCCTTTCTCCTTTTCAATTGTAGTAAAATTATATCTTTTCATTAGGAGAAGGTTTGAAATTTCTTTGCTAAGGATTTTAAAATCACTATCTTTATTATAAATATCTTGGATTATAGGAAAAAGCTGAGATATTTTGGCAATCAAAATAGTGCATACCATGCTGTCTTTTTTCTCAGAATATTGAGAAATTATTGCAGATGCTACCTCTCTAAATTGGTACATACCATCAAAATCGAAATTATCACATGATTCTATAAATTTTAATAGTGATAGTTGATTTTTTTCATCTTTCTCAGCTTTAAGGCATTCCAAAATAGCACTTTTATAAGAGCATAATAATAAAGGATTAGTATCTACTAATTGTTGTAAAAAAAAATAAGCATTTTCTAAAATCTCGCCAGAATCTTGCGTGATAATTTCCATGAAATTTGGTAGGTAGGAATTAATAGATTGGGGATTATTTAAAATAAAAAATCCGATAATGATAATTGTATTTAGTTGTAATTTTTTGTCATCCGAATTTAAGAATGGTTCTAATTTTTTAATTAAGTTGACTGGGATTAGTTTAATATCCTTTTCGGCTAAAATACTGAAAATGTACGTAATTGGAATTGCTAATTCTTCGTTTTGTGTTAACTCTTCTAAATCTTCTATTATCTTTGAGATTTTTTCAGCTTTATTTTTATTTAGATATTTATTTAAATTGTTAACGAGAGGAATAAGTGAAATAAACTCTCTAAAATCTTCCGGATTAAACATTACAATATCTTGATAATACTCAATCCAATAATAACTTTTTGAATGGTTCTATTTCGATTAATTTAGTAATATCTTGTAATAGATAAGTAGGATTTACTTTTTTTAATCCCAATTCTGATCCATGTCCACTAAGAAGGGCGATACTTTTTATACCAGCATTATGGGCACATAAAATATCACTCGGAAGATCACCGACAAAATAGATATTATTTTTATCTATTGAAAAATGGTATCTTTGTTTGAGTTGAGTTAGTATTTTGATAATGGGATATGGGTGTGGTTTTCTATATGGTGAGTCATCCCTTGAAATGAAAGCAGAGAAATATTTATCTAAATCTAAATGTTCTTTGAAAAATAATAATCTAGAACCTTTTGTATTGGATACTATTCCTAATGGAACTTTTATTAATTTTAACTTTTCTAAAATATTTTTTAAATTTGGCTTCAATGTCTCATAAATTTCATATTTAGGGTATGTACGCCTAAATTTAATGAAAAATAAGATACGTCTTAATCTATTTGGTATATAAGTTCTGTATGATTTATATGCTTGATAAATGGCTTTAAATCTATTATCCGAGTCAGATTGTTCAAATAATCGAGCAAAGTCTATTAATCTCAAATGTTTTGTATTTTCCCATTTGTAAAAACTCTTTCTCTTATAAAGTAATGCCGTGAATTCTAGCGCTTTTTGAGTAATAACAACCCCATCAAAATCAAATAATAAAATTGGAGGATGAGACATCTGTACATCTAAAAATTTTATTAAATTCTTAAATTTAATTAAAAAAAAACATCAAAATAACATTGTTAAATTAAATTAAAAAAAAATACATAAATGAAAAGAAAAAATGCAAAATGAAAAGATTATACTGTATAAACCGCGTATGATTCTTTATGTGTGCTTTAGGAAAATAAGGGAGGATATATTTTACACCATCATAATATTAGGATTATAAGAAGGTTTTTTAAATACCATTTCTATATATACTTTTAATAATTCAATTATTTAATTAAAAATAATATTTTAAAATTAAAATATAATATATAATACGAAATATGTGATTAGTATGAGTCAAAAACCAAAAAAACCAATAACCGAAGTTATTTTAAGATCTTATCCAAAAGTGATATTTTTCTGGCCTTTACTACTAACATCCTTCATTTTATGGCTACTTCAATTGCTTGTTCCAACACCAGTTGCCTGGTATGGAAATTTCTGGCTGATCATGTTCTTTATTAATCTTTTCATAACGGCCTTTGATTTCTCTTCGACGAAATTTTTTGTGTTAGTTCTCGTTGCCGTAGTTGTTATATTGCTGCTTGCATTCTTAGTATTACCAAATGTTGCACTACCAGCGCCCGCAATCGCTTTTAACCCCAATTTAACTGCAGACTTCTATTTTCTAATGGTTATCATTCTTGGGTTCATTCTTGGAATTGTTATTTTGAGCTCACGATTTGATTACTGGAAAATTGAACGAAATGAAATTTACCATAAAAAGGGTATCTTCTCTTCTGCTGAGCGTTTACCAACCAAGAGTTTGCGAATAAAAAAAGAGATTCCCGATGTCTTTGAATTCTTTGTTTTGCGCGCAGGTAGTATAGTGCTCTCTCCTGGACAAGGAGATGTAATTCCTTTAACTACTGTATTAAATATAAACAAGAAACAGGAACAGATAGATTATTTATTAAGCCATATCAGCATGGAACCAGACGAATTAGATAATTTATAAGAATAGCTAAAACTTATGTAACAAATCTTTTAATTTTTTTTTATTTTATTATTTTTTCTAAAAGAAGTTACCAATTGATTGAACCATTCTATATGAAAGAGCAATATCTTCATTTCCTTTATAACTAATCCCCATATGACCAGGAAGTAAAAGTCTTACATCTAGATCATTTACAAATTTAATTGATTGCGTCAACACTTTAAGCGAACCTCCTGGAAAATCATATCTTCCAAAACTTCCACCTGTAAAAACTAAATCGCCGGGGATCAGAATTTTCTTATCAAGGTCATAATATGAGATAGATCCCAAAGAATGACCGGGGGTATAGTAGATATCAAAATTAAAATCCGTACCAATTTGAATATTCTTAGTTTCTTTTAAATCAATAATATCTAAAGGAATAATCTCGATTCCGAACATGCTCGGTTTTATTCCGAGATTTCCCGGAAAAATTTTGGATTCATCCCCTGCCTGTAAAATCTTTGCAGTTTCTCCATATCCATAAAGTTTAGGAGGGACCTCATTTAATAGTTTCATTAGAGGATATAAACCAAGGACGTGATCAACATGTTCATGAGTCAAAAAAATATTAGTAATATCTTTATAGTTTAACCCCAGTTTGTTCATACCTTCTATTAATCCATTTAAAGATAATCCATTTCCCGCATCAAACAAGGTCAATTGATCACTATTTGAATCAGCAATAATATATTGATTGCAATCCAACATCTGATCTTCTGTAAAAAAGTATAAGTTATTAACAACTTTTCTTCCTTCTTTTACATTGCGTCTAAAATTAGAAAACATTACTGTACACGCTATATTGTTATTAAAATGGATGAAAAAATAAAAATGGCATTGTTAAAATGTTTTGCCATTCAAAAATATAAAATAATTATATTTTGAAAAATAACATCCTCATATGGAGAAAAAATCTACTAAAAAAGTTGATATAGAGAAATTAAAATCTAAAATTGGTTTTGGGATTAAAATATGGTTAGAATTCCAAGATAAAGAATCAGCAAACATTTTAGGGTCAGGTTGGGCAAAATTATTAGAAACCATAAAATCGGAACATGTTAAGGGTTCAAACTCTCTATCTCATGCTGCGCAAGAATGTGGATATTCATATAAATATGCTTGGAGCATCTTAAAAAGAATAGAGGCTAGAACCGGGATCTCACCTGTAGAGACAGGCAAAGGTGGACGCGGTGGTGGTGGTTGGGTAAAACTTAATGAATGGGGAAATTTCTTACTTACAACATTCAATAATTTACATTCTGAATTAAAAATTCTTGAAAAAAGACTCGAAAAAACCTTAAAAATTGAGTAATAATTATCTTTTAAATGAAAGGGATATTATTTATTCTAAGAACGAGTTATTTTTACTTGCTTAAATATTGCATTAGTAAGGATATGTCTTGATTATGGGAGAAGAGCATCAATTATTAAGTAAAATTAAGGTATCAGAATTTATGATTCGTGATCCTTACTATTGTACTCCCGATGAAAAAATAAGCGTAATAGAACGCTTAATGCTAAGAAAGAATGTTGGAGGATTACCAGTTATTAAGGATAGTAAAAATAAGCAAATAATTGGAATTATAACTCAAAGAGATATTCGTTTAGCCAAATTTGCGACTAACTTAGATTCTCCTAATACAAGAGTTAAGGATCTTATGACTTCAGATACCATAACTATAGGACAAGATGATACATTTAATCTCGCGTTAGAAAAAATGATATCTAATCGTATCGAACGATTACCCGTTGTTAATGATAATAATGAATTAATTGGTTTAATCACAAAACAATCTATTATAGAACGATTATTTAAGTTTTTAAAGGATACTAACACTTAAATTTTGATAATTATATAGAAGAAAATATAGTCTTAATTAATATTAATAAAAAAAAGGTTGAAAGATCATGGCAATCCCTCTCCCCGGTACGCCTGTAATTTTAGATATTGGTTCAGCTTATACTAAGATAGGATTTGCTGGTGAACCAAGTCCACGATTTGTATTTCCAACGATGACAGGAAAGGAGAAATATAAATCTGTAATGGTTGATGTGAGTGCAAGAAATACATATATTGGCTCAGATGCGGCAAAAATGCGAGGAGTCCTCAAGATTAAATACCCGATCGAGCGTGGGGCAATAATGGATTGGAATGATTATTATGATATAATAAATTATTGTTTTTATTCACTTTTAAGAATTCCAAATCTTGCAGATTATCCAGTATTATATGCAGAGCAACCATTTGTTCAAAAAGAAACAAAAGAATACATAGCTCGCGTTTTATTTGAAACTCATAGGGTTAGGAGCTTAATTATGATCCCTACACCTATTCTTTCGATCTTTAGTGTCGGGTTAACTACAGGATTGGTGATCGAAAGTGGAGATGGGATAACGTGGATTTGCCCTGTTATAAATGGAGAGATAGTTGATCAAGCCGTTCAAAAATTACCTCTTGCTGGAACTGATGTCAATCAATACTTGAAAAATCTGCTAATGAGAGAAGGTATTAATATAGAATCGTCAGCTGTAGATGAAATCATCAAAGAAATAAAAGAAAAAAACTGTTATTTTGCTATTGATCCCGATCATCCTCCTAAAGTTAATGATTCGTTTAGTTTTGCCATGCCTGATGGTTCAAATATTAAGATACCACATTATATCTTTTATGAAGCACCTGAAGTATTATTCAATCCTCAGCTTCTCGGATATACAATGATGAATATCCCTGAAGCAATCCTAACGTCTCTTCAAGGTATTGATAATCATCATTGGAGTGATCTATTATCACATATTGTAATTTCTGGAGGAAATGTCTCATATTCAGGATTTGAGGAAAGGTTAAGATCAGAATTAAACAAAATTTTGCCCCAATTGGGAAAAATACCTAAACCAAAAGAAACAACTTCAATGACAAGTCAAAAATTAAAAATGCAAGCTTTAGAAGTGTCTAAGAAAAACCAAGATACGTGTCCCCATTGTGGTGTTTTAGTAGATCTCTCTGACGGTAAAGAGTTTTGTCCCTCATGCGGTGGAAGAGTGGTATTACCTGAATTGCCCATCATGCCAAAAGTAACTCCGAAAAAATTAAAAATAATCGATGGCAAATTAGTTTGTCCTCATTGTAATAAACCAATTGAGGATGAGAGTTCTATATTTTGTCCTTATTGCGGAAAGACTTTAGAACCTCCGAGCTTAGTTGATGTTCCCCCTGAAATAATTAAAAAAACAAAACCAGCCAGAGAATTTTCAGGATATTATAAATCCATTGATGAAATTCTAAGATTTTTCGTACCTGAAAATCTTCACTATGCGATTTTTAATGGTGCCGCAATTTTAGGGAGTCTACCTAGTTTTCAAAGTCTATTTATTACGCATGATCAGTTTATTCAAAATAGTGCTCTTTTATATAAAGATATAAGCGAAATATTCTAAGTAAACATTAAGCTGAATTTGAAATAAAAGATGACTATAAAAAGTGATTTCTTTTTACAAAATTTAGACTCTTCTCTTTACATATCGTTAATTTTTAATTACAAGTTAAATTTTAAAAAATTAAAACTTAGTTAAAACCAGATTGAGGTTTTTTTTAGATTGAAACTTAAAATTCGAACCACTGTCCTAATATCGACGTTAATTATTTTTTTCATGTTATTAACTCCGATTGTATTAGCAAAAACAAGAGAATCATATTTAGTAGATTTCATTTTTGAAAAGAAAAATGATAGTGTAAAATTTGGGAGTTCATACCAAGAAACGGCCTATGCTTTGGAGATTATTGATTATTATAATCTTTATCAAATTCAAGGATTATTTGGAGTCGAGACAAAAGTAGATGTCGCGCTGTTCAGAGAGAATTTGGAATCCGAGATCTCAAGTATGTTTAACAATGAAGAGATTCGCCTATATGATCTTTATTATCTTGTCAAATCATTAGATATATTAGATTCATCACTAAATTCAATTATAAAAACTAAAATATCACGCTATATAAATGAAACAGAACAACTAAATGGTGGTTTTTCATCTAAAAATTCAACAAATATGGCAGACATGACTTCCACTTATTTTGCTTATGAAATTAAAGAATATTTAAATGAGCCACTTATAAATCAAACTTTACATAAAAATTGGATATTATCGTGTAATAATACCGATGGGGGTTATGGAGGGAATAGTACATTAGATTCAACGCTTTTAACAACGTACCTCGCTATTTATTTAATCGATCAAATTGGAAATTTAAATGAATTAGATAATAGAACTTTAACATTAAATTATTTGAAATCTTTTTATGTTAGTGATTCTAATAATATTTACAATTATGGGGGTTATTTACCCGAAATCTTGTCTGAAAGCGCATTATTTAGTAGTACCTTTTTTTGTGTAAAAGGAATTACTTTACTAGATGAAACCGAGTTAAATAAAGATGCAACAATAAATTGGATTTTAAATCATCAAAATTTTGAAGATGGAGGCTTTAGCGATTTTTTTGGCGGAACAGTGCAAGGATTGTCATCTATTTCTGCTTCTTATTATGCATTTAAACTTTTAATGAATTTCAACGAATTAGGATTATTAAATGAAGATATCTTCATGGTAGAGTTTAACTTTATTATATTAATAATAGTTTTAGTATCTATTGGTATTGCAATTGCGTTAATTTACTTTATATGGCGGAAGAGAAGAATATAATCTTTTTTTTATTTTTTAATAAATATCTAATAATAGTGATTTAATTTTAGAGTAAAATTACTAATGTAAAAATATAAAGTTTAAATTAATTTTTTTTAATTACGATAATTATGGAAAAAATACTTGATGGAAAAGGATTAGCAGATAATTTAAATGCAAAATTAAGGGAAAATATTAAGGCTACCTTCAAAAAGATTGGGAAAAGACCTAAATTAGCAGCGATACTAGTTGGTGATAACCCTGCATCAAAGATCTATGTTAATATTAAACGCAAAACATGTGAACAAATTGGTATTGATTTTATATTAATTTCCTTAAGTGAAGATATCACAAGAGAACAGCTATTTACCGAAATAGAAAAATTAAATAATAATAAGAGCGTAAATGGGATAGTTTTACAATTACCTATTCCTAAACATCTTAAAAAGCATACATTAGAATTTGTTAGATATATATCTCCTCTAAAAGACGTTGATGGATTACATCCCTTTAATCAAGGAATGTTATTTAATTATGATGAAGAATTTGCTCCTGCTACTCCAAAGGGAATAATTGCATTGCTTGAGTATTATAATATTGAAATCCAAGGGAAAGAAGTAGTGATTATCAATAGATCAAACTTAGTAGGAAAACCCTTGATTTTTATGTTTCTGAAAAGAAATGCAACAATCACAGTATGTCACACTTCTACAATTGATATAGAAAGTCATTTAAAAAGAGCAGACATACTCGTAGTAGCCGTTGGACAACCAAAATTCATAACTAAAGAAAAAATAAAAAAAGATGCTGTTATAATCGATGTGGGGACTAATAGAGTAGATGGAAGATTGTGTGGTGATGTTGATTTCAATGATGTTCTAGATAAATGTTCCCGCATAACACCCTCACCTGGCGGAGTAGGTCCTTTGACAGTTTCATTTCTATGTCATAACAGCTTTCACGTATTTAAAAAGCAATTAAAAATTAATTAAAGTCTGACCAATATTCCAATTAAATAAATAAGCTAAATTTTAATATAAACTAAAACGAAATAAATATAAAACTATAAAACTAAATCTCAAATCTCAAGCAAATCTAAGAAAGTTAAATGGCGATATTAGAACTTGGAATAAATTTAGGAACCCGAAACCTAATCAATAGAAGGTATTATCATTCTGACGCAGGAGTAGGATTAGATCCCGAATTAAGAGCAGGATTCCTATCTGCTCTTGAGAGTTTTACTTCAGAAGTTTTTGGAGATAATATAAATGTTGTATCTCTTGCGTCATTTAAATTGGTATGTTATTGTGATTTAATTTCATTACCTTCTGAAGATCATTCAAATAAACAACAACCAATGCTATCATATGCAATAATTGAAAAAGAAACTGACGCTGAAATTGTTAAAAAACATTTACGTGAAATAAATAACCACTTTCTTAATAGATATTCTCTTAATGATATCTTTTCTAAAAAATCTAAATTTTTTAAGAGCTTTGAGGAAAGAATTGATCAGATAATTGGAGATTTAAAATTAAAAACAGAAGATCGCTTTAGATCAATATTATAAGAGATTTAAAAAGGTAGGTAATTAGTGTCAAGTAATATAGGTCCTGAAGCTCAAGCAGCGTATCAAAAATACCTTGATGCTAGCAATATTGATGAAAAAATAAAAAGATTGGAAGAATTTATTTCTCTTATTCCAAAACATAAAGCTACAGAAAATATAGTAGCTTTAAATAAATCTCGTCTAGCAAAACTTAAAAAAGAACAGGAAGAAAGAAAAGCTCGATTAAAAAGTACATCGAAGGTTGTTAGTCCATTTTCGATTAAGAAAGAAGGAATACAGCTTATTTTAATTAGTGATTATTACATTCCAGGAGTAGGAAAAACATCCTTATTAAATTTTCTCACTCATGCAGCAAAGGAAAAAATTGGAAAATTTACTGCAATACCAGAAATTGGTATTTATGAATTTGAAAACATACGATTTCAAATCGTAGATATGCCTTCCTTAATGGAAGGAGCATCGATCGGAGTAGGGAATGGAAAAGAAATTCTTTCCCAATTACGATCCTGTGATTTAATATGTATATGTGCAGATTTAACTCGTGATTATAAAAATCAATTAAATCTAATTCTTGCAGAACTAAATAGCGCAAGTATAAAACTTAATGCAAAAACTCCTCCCATATCCATAGAAAAGACGGGTTCTAATAAAATACAAGTATTTTACTTGACTCGAGATTCTAAAAAAGTACCCCAGATTAAAGAATTAACAGAAAATATTAAAAAAGTTGTTTTCGAGGGAGGATTACGAAATGTTGTGGTTAAAATCTTTGGAAGGATTACCATAGCGGATGTAGTTGATGCATTAGACCCCTCAATAGTATTTAAGAAAGCCATAATCATCGGAACAAAGGGAGATCTTCCATCAACAGAAGATAACTTTGAGAGCCTAAAGAATGACTATTCAAATAGATTTGAAGTTATCATTGGAAGCAGTGTCAAAAAGAAAGAATTTCCAGAAAATTTCGGCAATATTGTATTAGATACTTTGGATAAGATAAGAATTTTTACAATGCATGCCGGACGAGTAGCTGAAAAACCTCTAATTATGAATAAGGGTTCACTAGTTAAAGATGTTGCTTTAAAAATCCATCGAAGCTTCTATGACTTATTTGATTATGCGATTGTCATTAGAAAGGGTGCGAGACAAAAGAAAAAACGTGTGGGATTGGATTATCATTTAAAAAATAATGATATCATTGAAATTCATACAATTTGAAAAAACTTCTACTAATTATCAATATTTAAATTTTTTATTGCCGCTATTGTATCGGGGATTTGCTCCAGTTCATTATCATATTCTTTATCAATTTTTACTATCGCTTTAACAATGTGTGCAATACTTTCAAATGTATAAATTAAGTTTTCTAAATAGTCAATAATGTCCCCTTTAAATATCAAGATTTTGTATTCCTCATCAAAATATTGCCGCATTTCCTCAATAGAAAAGTTTTCTTTAATTCTTAATTCTAGTAAAATCTTTTCCAAATTTAACCTGCCGCAACCACAGTATGGACTATCTTTACATTTACAATTAAAGATATCAGTTGTCCATTTTGATACATAATTAATGAAATCTTGAGAGAACTTATTTCTTTTCTTAACATATTCCGCATTCATTAGAGAGAGAACACTGGCACTAAAGAAATTATTGCTAAAATATTTCATATTCATATTTTTTGATAAATCGGCAACAACGCTTTTAGTTAAATACACATTTTTTATTGGCTTAAGTTCAAGAACAATATCAAATAAAGCTTCTTCTTTCTTTTTCAATTTACTTATTATCTCAAAGCTCTTTGTAATACTTATAAAAGACTTAGCTATCGCATTCCCTAAATTAGTTGATTTGTAGTTAGAATTATCATCTACTTTCACTAAGTTTAAAAGTAATAATTTGTCTAACATTTTACGCAAATCGTAATTCCCATTAATCAAGAAATTTTGATATTGAATAAGAGTATTTAGAGTTGATCCTTCAATGTAAGTCGAAATTATTGCTAATAATTCTGTTAATGATTTATCTTCATCTGGTTCTAATTCAAAGTCTTTAATTTTTCCATTTAATAAATTTATGGCTACATTATCTTCAGTGGTTTTCATTTTAGGATTATATATTTTTCCTGGCTCTATAAGAATATAAGCATAACCAAGTTCATGTTTCTTTAACCTACCTGCACGTCCTAACATCTGTTCGAATTCAGCAACGGTTAATGTTTTTATTCCCATACCTAAAGACTCAAAAATTACCTGCTTCGCTGCAAAGTCTACTCCTGCAGCAAGTGCGGCGGTAGCCACAACTGCGGCAATCTTTTGAGCCTGAAACTCATCTTCGATATATCTTCTTTCTTCACTAGTTAGCCCTGAATGATACGCCTCCGTTTTAATACCTTTGTTCATCAAATAGGTTGCTAATGTCTCACATTTTTTTCTTGTATTTGTGAAAATTATGGATTGCCCCTTAAAACCATATTCTGATTTTTGTAGAAAAGCATACTTTGCCAATTTTGCTATTATTCTGTGCTTCATCGCCTCATTGATGCACATAATTAAATGTCTCTCAATAGGAACTGGGCGGTTCTTGTAATTTATTAAACTACAATTTAATTTTTTAGCTAGCAACTCTGGAGCACCTATTGTAGCGCTCAAATAAAGGAACTGTGCATTAGTGTAGATGCATTTTAATCGAGAAATTAATGCATCCAGTAAATATCCCCTTTCAGGATCTATTAAAGTCTGAATTTCATCAATAATAATGGTACCAATATTTCCTAAAATTTCTTTTTGGCCACTTCTTAAGATATAATCTATTGCTTCATATGTAGCAATGATAATATCTGCATCCAATAAATTTTCTATATCATTTTCGTCGCTTTTTTCTAATAATGATTCTCCTATCTTTTTTACTACATTTAAATTCAATGGAGCATATTTTTTTTTGAATTCTTCTGTTCTCACGTTCGCGAGTGCTACAATTGGAACTAAATACAGCATTTTTCCTTTTTGAGATAGAATTTGGCTCACACCTGCGATTTCTCCCACTAATGTTTTCCCTGCGGATGTCGGTGCCATAATTAATTGGTTGGTTCTATTTTTTAACAATCCCTTTTCAATAGCAAGTGCTTGAATTGGTAGAAGTGTTTTAATATTCTGTTTCAATAAAATTGTCTTAAATTCTATAGGAATCTCTAAATCATCAATTGGAAATTTAAGTAATCGTTCACTTATTGTAGGATTTTTCTCAACATCATAGAGCGTGATTTCTTTATTTTGTACTGGGTTAAAATCCGTTTTAAACGAACTTACAATTTTTTTTATATCTTTAAATTTTAAGATCATATGACTAAAAAAATTCTTTAATTTAGGGTTTACTCTCTTATTTGGAATTAACCCGCGTACCTCTGCTTGACTAATAACTAACTCTAATGCACAATCGGGACAAATAGTTTGATCATTTATATTTTTTATTTGAAAACCTTTGGAAAGAATTTTAAATTTACGATTTTCCAAACATCTACTACAAAATGTAAGAAGCTTAATTTTGTTTTCATCGAATTGAAAGTTATCAAGCATTTTTTTAATGGGGATAAATTCTTCTTGATTTGCTTGACTCGAAAATCCAATAAACACATTATTCTCTGTTAAAATAAATTTCTTGAAGAGTTTAGGATTAATCGCTTCTTGCGTACCATTTTTATTAATCTTATAGAACGATAAAGGTCTTATTTTATTCCTCATATCAAAACCAAAAATCACATATCCTTGAAAGAAAGGCTGACTTACGTATGAAAACTTTGAGGTTTTTTGCTTAAATGATTTCAAATAAAAGAAATTAACATTGTAATGGATTTCATCTCCTTTTTGTAAACCCTTATCTAAAACAATGAAATACTTTTTCGATGGAATACTCACAAGTAATATCGCTACAAATTCTTAATGAATAATATGAGTAATGAAATGCGCTAATTCAATTTTACTAATTTAATTCAATTCATCTAAATCCTATTGAATATGATGAGTAAATAAAAAAAGAAAGTAGTGCTAAAAACCAAAAATGCTTTTTATCTTATCATAAATCTCTTTAATTTGTCTAAGCTTTGCTTCATCGCCTTGGTTTAAGAAATGCTCAATCCATTGAGCCAATCCTCCACCTGATGGCGTCATCCATTGAAGAAAATACTCAACCGCTTGACGTTCTTCTGCTGACATAATATTTCCGTACTTTTTAGTACTTTTTATTTAGTAATTAATTTCTATATATAATTATAAATTACTCTATTTTAATTATTTCTAAAAAAACACTTTATATAATTTATTCATTTTATTTATAAAGGAATTGTGTTACTGATGAATTTATTTATAGTATTCTACTATATAATTTTATAATTTTAAAATTTTAAAGTTAAGAATTGATAATGGATGTGAAATTCATTTGCCTGATATAAAAATTAAAACCCCAAATTTAGATGAAATCTTTGAAAAATGGAAGCAAAAAGTTAGCAAAACTGATCACAAGAAGATGGAAAAGCAATTTGGCACAAAAGGAGCTATTTTTTCCTTGGATGCAATAAGTGCAGCAGAATATGTAAAGGATACCCTTAAAGAAGCAGCAATTTATTTTGCAGTAAAGAAAACATTGGGTCCAGCGCCCAAAGGTAAAGATGAGAATATTGTTACTGCTCCAAGAGTTGCAAGGGAACAATTTTATAGTTTTAAGGGTAGTGAGAAATTAAATAAAGAAAAATGGAATGAAAAGGAAATTGTACCGATGTTTGAATCGATTCAATCCGTCACTTGTAAATCATGTAAAGGAAAAGGATATACTGAAGACAAATGTAAAACATGCGGTGGAACAGGAAAAATAGAGGAATCCATATCTGTTTTAGTTGGAGAAGAACAAAAAAAAGAAAAAAAGACTTTTTCTTATCCATGTGGCGCATGTTATGGTTCTGGTAATAGACAAGAGTTATGTAAAGAATGTGAAGGTCATAAAAGTCTCTATAAATATGAAATCCTTCCAGTACCCTTCCAAACTGTGGTGACAGGGATGCCCGTGCTTCACAGTAGTGCGCAAACTAAATATGAAAAAGAGATTGGTGATGATCTACAAATAGTATTAGATGACGTAGAAGGTATTAAATTTTCTGATTTTAAAGAATTAGAATCAAAAGTTGAAGCATCTTTAGGATACATGAATAAAAATATTAAAAAAACTGTTAGTTCAGCGAGAACTGACTATAAAAACTATGATAAAGATAATGATGCTCAGATAACAACCCAAATATATCTATTTCCTTTAATTCAAATGTTCTGTGAAACTAAGCGTGGTTCTAAGTTTGAAATCTATAGTTTGGGCTCAGCAAATAAGTTTATGATTTATTCTAATTTCTAATCTTTATTTTTTATTATTTTTATTTATTCTAGTAAATCATATCGATGGATTAACTTGAAAGCTAATTTCAGTAGAATATAAAATTTCTTTGAAATTTTCCCGACTAAATAGTTATACTGAGCAATATAATCTGATTTAGATGAGGGTATTCCCTTTGTAAAATCAGGATAACCTATACCCCCTATAAATTTAGGTGGCTTCCCTAAACTTTTTACACCTTTCCAAGCGAATTCCATACTGCGAGTTCCTTTCCAACTCTTATCGGTAATTATTACACACTTTTTACCAGAGACTAAATTTATCTCACCATAGATATTAAGAAGACAGAGTCCTCCCTCAAAATCGCTATTTTCAATAAGGATATTATTTTCTCCTGTGTGAAGATATTTTTTAATATTAAATATTTTTATGTTGTTTTCATTCATTATATAATTAAGAGAATTTCTTGTAATGACATATCCTGCATAAGAGTTATTTACATAAATTTTAGCAAAACTCCCTGCTACTACTTGTAAGTTTGCATTCTCAATATCATCTTTAATAAAAAAATCTTTTGAATAATATGTACAATAAATGGTATGTCTTTTTTTCGCATCTAAATAAATAGTTTCACTAGGAATGTTAGGATTCTTCCATGGTAGTTTCTTTTCAATTTTTAATAACATATCATCATAAAACTTACATAACCAAAGATATTTCTGCTTGATTAAATCAAAACCATAATGTTGAGCGCAATTATTCCATAATAGCTCATATTCCTTAAGTAATTCCTTTAGATTAGTTTTTAAAGATTCGATTTCCTCAATATACATATTTATAAATTTAAGATTAGCTCTTTCTGGGAAAAACGACACCATTCTTTTTGAATTAATACGTTTGTTGCATAAAAATTTGATATGTTTAGCTATAAAAGCTAAGTTACGAATATTTTCTTTGTGTTTTATTTCTTTTTCCCATAATTCTTCACAAAACATAAGAATTTTGTCAAGATCTAAAAGAAGTTTATGAAAGTTAGTAATTTTTAAACTTTTTCGATAAGAAGAGCGTTTTTTGTTATATGGATGGCTGAAAAAATGGTTATAATAAGATGAATCTCGAAAATGTAAGCTTTTTTTGTCTTGTATTGATCTGATGATAGAAAAAATTTTCAAATATTTCATATTGCACGTCCCAAAAAATTGAATTAATAATGATTGCCAAAAATACATTATATCTAAAGATTTTAAAAGACTCCAACCAACTACACCGGAAAAAATAAATCCATAAATTCGATTTTCTCTTATCTCTTTGTTATTGTAATCGCCCCAACTTGAAGTGATTTCTCCAACACATCCCTTTTGATATCCATAGTGTGTAAGATCTAGGATATTCTTTTCTGCTTTACTAATGGAAGGAAATAATCTATTGAAATCCATAATACTAGGACTTACAACAAAATCGAAATTGAATTCTTTAATTTTATCAACAACGGGATGCTTTTTCTTTGGGTTATATTCCCAATACATTATTATCATGTCTTTTGGCAACCCTTTAAGTACTTCATCGTATTTATATAGAATATCATGATAGATCAATATCTTTTTATAGCCATGGCTTTTAGCAATGTCATAAATCTTTTTATAATGATTCAAGTATGCTTGACCAATACCATATTGTTTAATATATTCTTTTGAAGCTAATTTTCCGACGTCCCAACTTTCATCAGCTGCGATGTGGAAATAATCGGATTTAAAACTTTCTCTTAATTCTCCAATCATTTCATCTAATAGATCATAAATTTTTGGATTAGCTATATTCAAACTATTGGAACCGGGGAATTCTCCATATTCCCAATATTCTTTTTGATGTAAAATGTTATCCCAGTGACCAGTAGTTTGAAAAATAGGGATTAAATCAACAAAATATTTCTTTGCATAATTAAATAAATCCTCTACTTCTTCTTTAGAATAAGCTCCACGGTCTTTTCCGATATTAGGATGATTTCGAAATTGATACATATCCTGTATATAGACTAAATAATATTGATTTATCTTATAATGACTCAGAATTTTAATGAATTTTTTCAAATTAGAAATCTTTGGTGCTTGACCTCTTGAAATATCATCAGAAATGCCCCTTATTTTCAATAATGGATAATCTAAGATTATAACTGAATTTACTGATGATTTCATATCATTAGAATTAAATAATTGCAATAAAGTTTGAAGTCCATAGAACAAACCTTGCGGTGTCTCTGAATATATATACACTTGAGAATCGTCACAATTCAATAGATAACCTTGCTCCATCCAGTTGTTACTAAGTAGAAGATCATTATAATTTAACTTCGGGAAATTATTTTTAATCAAAGAATGAATATGATCAAAATTTAAAGGCTCACTATCATTTATGATTTTTATGTCAAATCTATCTTGGAATTCACTCTGAAATAAAACTTCAAAAAAGTCATCAATCAAATAAAGTAAATCTTCTGAAAGATTTGTTTTGACTTCAATCTTCTCAGAGATTTCTAAACGATGAGAATTCTTTTTTTTAAAATGAATAGGTTTTGGTATTAAATAATCTTCGTTCTCTGAAATATCTTTTTTAGTAAAATTTCTTAAGATTACATACATTAATATTATGTAATTTATAGGATTAAATAAGTTTAGTTGAAATGTTGATAACTTATTATTACTGATTGAAAGGTTCTAATCTATATATTCTCTTATAAGTATCACAAAATTACTCCCTTGAGTATAATCTCCTTCAATTCTATCTTCTACCCAAATTTCGCCATTATAATTTTCAATTAACCTTTTCACTAAAGATAAACCTAAGCCTATGCGATTAAAGTTTTTTGATTCTATTGTATTTCGTTCAAAAATACTCAATTTTTGAGCATCTGGAATGCCAAAACCGTTATCCTTGAATTCTAATTTGATGACCGATTCATTTTCGATAAATTTTTTAGTTATATCTATTGCTATTTTTACAGTTGGCCTTTTATTATGTTTTACAGCATTATAAAGAATATTATTGAAAATATCTAATATTAAATGATTAGCTTGAACGTATAAATATTCATATTTTTTTTTTAATGAAAAAGTTATTTTTCTTTTCGAAAAACTTTTTTTTATGTTTTCGATTGAGACGTTCAATAGATTGCATACTTCTACTTTTTCTAACTTACTCCCAATATCATCGATAGAAGATATCTTTCTTACATTTGAAACTAGATTCGCTCCTCGACTAACTTGGTCTTCAATGATATCAAAGAAATTTTCTAAGTCTTTAACTTTTCTTGATTCTTTCGAATTATATCGACATAGTTCCACTGAAAATAAAATTCCTTGGAGAATATTACTCACATCGTGAGCAAATACATCTTTATAAAATTCTGCTCGATTATATGCTTCTTTATATTTCAATTCTGAATTTTTTAATGCTGTATCTGAATTTACTCGTTCAGTAATATCTTCATAAGTACATATAATGCCCACAACTTCTTCTTTAGAATTATGTAATGGTATCTTATTTGTGTCTAACCATGCCTGCTTTCCATCAGCTTGAAGCTGAGGCTCAATAATATGATATTCTGGTTTATTGGTATTTATTACTAATTGATCGGTTTCAAAGAAAGATTCCGCTTCACTAATTTTCCATGGTAACTCATAATCAGTTTTCCCTATAATATCTACTGGGTTATTTAATCCAGCTATGCGAGCAAAATTTTTATTGCATCCTAAATATGTAGAATTGACATCTTTCCAAGATATCAATTGTGGGATATTATCCATTACCAATTGTAACATTTGCTTATTTTCTCTTAATTCAATTTCAATGATTTTTTGATTAGTAATATCCCTAATTATCCCTAAAAAATATTTTTTATTATCTTTCTGATGAATGAAGTGACTTAAGCTTAATTCTCCAATGAATTTAGATCCATTTCTTCCATAAAATTCATATTCAAACATACTTAGGCTTTTACCCTCTTTTGCTTGATTTAAATCTTTTTTAATTTTCTCTTTATAGTCTGAGGTTGCTAATTCTTGAAAGTTTTTTCCTAGTAGTCCATTTTCGGTTTGAATATCAAAATAAGAAAAAGTATTTCTCGAAACATATACTATCCTACCTTCTTCATCGAAAATTAGTACTATGTCAGGGAATTCATTTACTAAAGTATTAAAAACGCCATCTTTTATTTGGTTCAAATATTCTATATTAAGCTGATTACTTTCATGGTTATCGTTTACCATATTAAAAACTTCACCTTATAAATTCTTTGAAAATTATTAATTTAATTGAAATAAATTATCTTAATTATAATACAACTAAATGAATTTATATCTTTATTTTGTCTAGTATTAGCAAATAGCCCTATATTATTAATCCTTAACATTATCCAATTGTGTATTAAATTGTTTCAATAATTCCACCCTTTTTTTTCTTAATCATAAACCAGTAAGGCATGAAACAAATTGTAATAAGTTTTAAATAAGAATGAAATATTATATAAGTTGAATCCTAGAAATAAAATATGGTGTTAATAATTACTGAAATGGATAATCTTATGAAAATTAAAACCTTTAAGGGTTATTTTTTGCCTAAAAACTCGATAGTTATATCTATCATAGCACTTTTTGCAGCATTAACGTGTATTTTGACATTTTTTGTCCCAATTACCATTCCAGCTACAAATGGTTATATTAATCTTGGAGATATAGGTGTAATGATAACAGGGAGTTTATTTGGACCAATAATTGGAGGTATTGCTGGAGGGTTCGGTTCGGCATTAACAGATTTATTTTTAGCACCCCAATATGCTCTGCCTACTTTAATAATTAAGGGATTAGAAGGATTTATCGTAGGATTAATTGCTAATCCAAGAAAATACAATCAAAAATTTAACTATCGAGATATTATTGCGATAATTATTGGGGGTTCAATTATGGTTTTAGGATATTTTATTGTAGAGATGATCTTTTATGGACCTGCCGCAGCTTTAATCGAATCAATCTTCAACGGTGCAATTCAATTTGGATTAGCAGCACTTGCAACTATTATTTTTGACATAACTTTTCGAAAAAATATTATAACAAATCTCCCACAGGCATTTGATAAGATATTCATTTCATAATACGTAAGTTATAGAAAAATAAGTTATATTAGAGTAAGCAGAATATCTAATGCATCTAAAATCCTTTTGCCTGTCTCCGTTATGAAATATAATACATTTTTTCCCTCTTTCTTACGATAAATCAAACCTTTAGTTTCTAAATCGTACAAGTGTTGGTAAACTGCGGCTAAACTGATAGAACTCATTAGTTCTTTAATTTTGGTACCACTTATACCTTTAAAACTTGATAAGGAAATCTGAGACAAAATTTTTAATTTGGTAATTATTATTGATCCCTTCCCTGAAGTAGTTGTTTGCGAAGAAATTGCCTCTAAGATATAAGGCGCTTTTAAACCGCTTCCAGTTATAAGACACACTATTTCATCACCTTTATCAAAGATATCATTTTGATTTAATTCATGCACTGCAGCTAAAGTCAATGCAGATGATGGTTCTGCAAAAATACCTTCAGTTCTTACTAATTCATCAACAGATGAAACAATTAAATCTTCAGGAATGGCTATAACGGTTCCATTGCATTCTTTTATCAATTTAATTACTAGTTTTTTGTACATTGGGTCTCGTACTAAAATTCCTAAAGCATGTGAATTTCTGATGTCTTTCTGTAATGCAACCATATTCTCTTTATTCATAAATTCATCTACAATGGGTGAAGATAACTCTGATTGTACTCCAACTAGTTTTGGGACAGTTTTGATAATATCTGACTGTTTTAATTCATTAAAGCCCTTCCATAAGCTAACTAACAACGCTCCACTTCCCATTGGAATAATTATCCAATCAGGTACAGCTTTCTGTTTATAAATTTCAAAAGCTATCGTTTTTTGGGCCTCAATTGTAAGTGGATTATATACGGGTGTGGCTTGATAAAAATTTTGATACTTCTTGTCTAATGCATGAATAATAGTCTCATCTACAAGATATCCTTTAATTATAATTTCTGAATTATAGGCAATCATCTGTGCTCTTTTACCAATATCAATTTTATTTGGTATAAGGTTAATACATTTCATTCCTTCTAAGGAGCTATAAGCGGCAATTGATGCGCCCTGATTTCCATTAGAAGCGCAAATTATCTTAGTATAAGCCCAACTTCTAGCATGAGACACTAATAATGCCCCAACTCGGTCTTTAAATGAATTGGTTGGATTTTCGATTTCATTTTTAAAACTTAAATTCTTTAAGCCTAAACTCTCTCCAATTTTATCAGAATCTTTACAAGGAGTTCCCCCCTCTTTTAAGCTTGTGATATATTCAGAGTTGATTTCAGGTAAAGTAAAATGCATATCCCAGAATTTAGTGATAGTTGTTATTTTTGAAAATTGTTCTTTATATCCGTCTATATCTGTACTTATCCATAATACTCCATTACATTCAGGGCATTTATACAATATAGTACTAACGTCATATTCTTTGCGACATTGTGTACAAATTAATGGAAGAGTAGTTCTGATAATTAATTTACCTCTTAAATATTCGACAAATTAATAAGTATATCTCTCTATTTTAACTATGATTTTTCAAATAATTAAGTTCTATGCTATTAATAACAATTCATAAAAAGACTAAATTTTATTTTTCAATGATATCTTTTGATGCAAAAACAGTTTAAAATTAAATAATGGCTAAGCTTCGAAAGGATCATTATGAATTACCTTATCTATTGCATCCAGGCATGCCTCATCCCAATCATCATGAGGATCTATGTTTTTACAACAATCGGGGCACCAATCTGGAGAGTATCCATCATCAAATTCATCTGCTTCTAAATCTCCATTTAATGTACTTCCACAGTAAAAACATACCCCCTCATCATATCGATCTAATACTTCGCTAATCAATTTGATTTTTTTTTTTGCATTCATCCTTAATTCATTATGTATTTCATAGATTATTGTATTATTATTAAAAAAAGGAAGTATTAAAGCTTTATAATTTCTTAATGAATATACCTATAGGACTCACTTAAACGTTTTTCAGCAATTTTGACAATATTTTCAATTATATCTTTGCAACTTTCGATGGAATCAATAGCGCCTATGCTCTGCCCTAATAGAACTGCTCCATCCGTAATATTTCCCTCATATGTCATCTCATAATGTTTTTGGTCCTCCAATGCTTTCTCGGGTGTTAATTGAGTTTCTTCAGATAATTTCTCCTCTTTACTTGAAATAACTCCATGGTGCAATGAATACTCATTTTTCCATAATCGGATTGGACCTAAGACACCTGTAACATACACAGTATCGCTTGCTTTTGCATCAGGAATAACATTTTTATATTTTGCATGAAATTCACTTTCTTTTGATGCGATAAATCGTGATCCCATTGCAACACCATCAGCGCCCATAGCTAGAGCTGATGCTAATCCTTCTCCGCTAGCGAACCCCCCACATGCAATTAATGGAATGTTAGGGTACTTATTTTTAACCTGTTGCAAAAGAACTAAAGTACTTATTTTTTCATAAGATTGATGCCCTCCTCCTTCCCATCCCGTTACTACAACACCATCAACTCCTGCACTTACACACTTATCTGCTAACCAAAGTGCGGGTGCTACATGAAAATGTTTAATTTGGGAGCCTGTTTCCTTTAATCTTCTAAAGGAACCATTTTGCATCATTTTAGGTGTACCTGCGCTTGTAACAACATAAACACACTGCTCTCTTAATTTTGGATTATTACTTATGAATTTAGGGATTACTCTACAGAGAGTAGCCGCATCAATTTGAAGCCTTGCAGTCCGAATATTGAATCCGAATGGTTTATCGGTATGTTCAATTACATACTCCATATTATCTTTCATTTCTTTTAAGCTACTTTTACCAAATAAGTTGGTATGACTTAAAACTCCTAATCCGCCCGCTTCAGACACAGCCACAGTTAATTCTGTAGTATAAAAAGGCCCCATAGGAGCGGCAACTATTGGATATTTAATATCAAACATAGATGTTAATTTTGTCTCTAATACCACTTTCTAAACCCTTGTATATTTAAAATTTATAATATAATATTGAATGTTGCTGAATTTATAACTATTCACTTGATTATGAAAATTGGATTAGTAAAAACAATGGTTAAAAATATAAAATAAGTTTTATTACTTTTTTCTTCCTTTTTAATTATATCTCTATTTATCTATATTATCTCATAATAATGTCACCAAATATTATCTCTTTTGGAGAATTATTAGTCGAAATTATGCGTAAAGATGTTAATATTCCTCACAGTAAGGTTGGTTCAATTTATAAAGGACCGTATCCAAGTGGGGCTCCGGCTATCTTTATAGATTCCGCTGCGCGGATGTCTAGACCTTTCAATTTTTCCACAGGATATATTGGTGTTGTAGGAAATGACGCATTCGGTGAATGTATTATAAATAAACTTCAAATAGATGGGGTCGATATTTCTCAAATTAGAATTGATACCACTAAAACGACTGGAATTGCTTTTAATCAATATAATTCTGATGGGACGCGTAAATTTATTTTTGCAGCAGGAGCCGCAGGAGATCTTTCACCTGAAGATATAAAAAGAACATATTTTTCAAATGTTAAAGTTTTACATATTATGGGAAGTTCGTTAGCAATAAGTCCTAGTTCTCGAGATGCATGTTATAAGGCAATAAAAATAGCAAAAGAAGAAAATCCAAGAGTTATAATATCATTTGATCCAAATATACGCCCTGAAATGTTAGATATTGAAGAAATATTACAAATTTGTGAACCAGTCTTAAAAAATACGGATATTTTATTACCTAGTAGAGAAGAAGCCGAAACACTAGCCCAAAGAGAGGGATTCGAAGAAGCTTGTTATACTTTATTAAAAAAAAACATATCTCTTATACTTCTTAAACAAGGAAGTAAAGGCTGTACTATTTATACAAATAAAGATGAAAATCCTATACATATACCAAGCTATGAAGTAAATGAAGTTGACCCCACTGGTGCAGGAGACTCTTTTGGAGGGGCTTTTATTGTCAGTTATTTAGCGGGATGGAATCTTTTAGATGCTGCTCGTTTTTCAAATGCGGTCGGAGCGTTAAAAGTACAGCATTTTGGACCAATGCCAGATACAACCTATGAAACAGTTTTAAAATTTATGAGAATAATATAAGAAATTTTAAGAAATTATATTCCAATTTATTTTAAAAATATTGAAAAAATATCAGCATTGGTAATTTGATTCTTTTTCACCTTGAAAAAGCGAAAACCAGGAGGTTTAAACTTACTTTTGGCAGATATAGGACCTGTAGCTTGCGTTTGGAATATAAATGGTTTATTGACATCAAACCAAATTTTAAGGTCTTCAAAATCTGTGAATGTATCAAATTTCTCACTATAGTTTGAAGTATACATTTCGCACGGAATTTTGATATAAATCGGGAAAAGCCAAAATCCAAAATTGATAATATCAGTCTCTTTTGCTTCTTTAAGGCGATATTCTTTTAAGGTATGAGTATGACCACAAATAACCATATCTACCTTCCTTCTAATCGTATCATCTGATCCAGTAAAAATTTTAAGAAGAGTGCCCCAGTTATACATTATCGTCTGATATTTCATATTTAAAATCTTATCTAATCTTCCAGTTTCATAATATATTTTTAAATTTTCTTCGTAGAAATATGACCATTTCAAATCTTTCTTTTTAATTTTAAATCGTTTGGCAAATTTCCTTTGTTTCAAATAGCTTAAATTAGGAGCAATGGGAGGTGTATGCATAACTATGATAATTTTCTCATCATGACTTAATTGGATATATGCACGAAGAAGATCAACTTGATATTCTTTGATACCTTTTGTACTTGGACCCCCTTTTAAGAGATCATGTAAATCTGCAATTGAATCTTCCCCCGTGTCAAGAAAAATGAAATTATAAGAGTCTCCTATTTTTACTTTAAAATTAAGATTTGGATTTAAGTATCTAAAATAATCTTTCAGATATTTAAGTCGAGAGCGAAGTGCTGTAAAATAGTTAAAAAACTTACTATCATAATATCCTTTAATATCGGAACTAGTCATGCCAAATATGTTATGAATTTGACCAAACCTCATACCATAATGATCACTCCTATAATCATGATTTCCTACTGTAGTGAAGATAGGTGCTAAAATCTCTTTTTTGTTCACAAATTCATCATCTTGCCCTAGAAAAGGGGGTACATCTAAATTTCTATTTATTCCAAGGATAATATCAAGAAAAACATGAAAATTATTCTCATACTGGAAATTTCCTCGAGCAATATTAAGATAATCAATTAAATCACCAGTCATGAGCACAAAATCTAGATTATTCTGTAATACTTGCTCATTGATGAAAATAATCAACTTTCTTAGACTATAATTAAAATTTAGTTTAGCATATTGTATTTCATCTAATCTTCCTTCTTGGAACCCTTTCTTGAATTCAAAGTCTCGATGTAAGATAAAATCATCAATTTTCATAACCTTTTTTGGATGTTTAGCGCGATTTTTAATTTTAATCTTAACTTTTTCTTTTATGAAATTTATAATAAAATCATTTCTTCTCGCAATATGAAAATCTGTAGCATGAATAAAGTTAAAATCATTCCAATTCTTCTTATAAATCGCAACACTATGATAATTTATCTTAGATTTCATCATATTAGGAATATCATGAACGATATCAAACAAAATGAATTCTCTTCCTGAATTTTCAATTAATTGTTCGATCTGATTTACATTTTGTATTTTAAAAGTGATTTTATGTAATTCAGTTCTCTTACCGAAAACATCTTCAACTTCGAGTAAAGAATTATAAATATCCCAATATATACAATTCTCTTCTTCCAAAATATTTTTATCATTGAAATCAAAAGCTTCTAATTCTTCTATTTGGATAGGTTGCAAAGGAATTTTTTCGCCTCTTCTCTCAGAAAAAGCTCCATCATCTTTTAAAATAGGTTGAATAAAAATATTTGAATAAAAAGCTTCTAATATTTTTTGAGTTGGATAATTTGGTATAGTAATGACTATAGCGTTTAATGTTATAGTTGTGTTGAAAACGCCGTTCTTATCTCTATAATCTCTTAAATTAATTAAAGTCGGTTGACCTAAGTTTGGTTTTATAATAATAGGAAACTTTCCTTTTTCGAGGTCGAGCATCTTTAGAGAATTCTATTTAATTTTAGTTGAAATTAAATTTATAATTATTATTTGATTTTTGTAATTAAATTAATTTATCTAAATTTTTTAAAATTTCAATTATTTGATTGATATGGAGAGATTATATCAACCTGACTTTACGTGCATCTTTGGTAATACTTTTGGTGATGCTTTTTCATATGGGAAAATAGACAGTCTTATTTGGCCTATATTTAGCGACATACCCCATTCAGACGCTTTAAATAACCTTTTAAAATTAAAAGATAATCAGAGAACCCCCCTATTTTATAAAAGGAAACTAAGTATTGAGGATGAAAAAATTGAATTTAGCTGTTCAGGAATTCATAGAGGTTTGGTTCAAGCTATGGATATAGGAAAATCGTATGGTATTTCTAATTCTGATGTTATTAAAGTAATTGGCAAGGAACCAACAATCTTTAAAGGTATTTTATCATTTGATCTTAGTAATAATGCGCCAGAAAAAAACTCTATTATAGAAATCGAACGTATTCAAAAGCAAATCCCGGTTTGTGGAATCGTTATTTATCCATCATTCATAAAATTAGAACTTTTAGATAATGCAAACGAACAATTGAAGCAGATCTTAAAATTTTGTAGCAATAAATCCCTTTTTATAAAAATTGATCTTGGTAATTTTAAATTTCCAGACAATCATCGTGAATATACAACACTTGAACGAATTGAAAGCTTTGTATCTAAATATCCTAATAATACTATTATTTTGAGTGGTATTGACGTAGCAAGTGAGTTAGAGAGATATGTTAACATTTTAAAAAAATATGTTAATTTATGGATCGAGATTGATCCAAGAGCTTTCGGAGGGATGACACCTACTGACATTTTCAAAAATATCTTTAATATAAAAGGGCTTATTCAAAATTTTTGGTATAGAATCTCGATTGGAAGCGCTACTCCCACTTTAGAAATCTCTCAAATAACAAGAGGTTTTTTAGAAGCAACAGAATTATTACCTTTTTCTCAAAAAAACTTATTAAGAAGTTGGATTTTCCGTAATATCAATCGATTAAATTCAACTATTTTTCAACCTATAAATCAAGTTAACTGTAATACTTTTATAAAAATAAAAGAATCTTATCATCAAACCTATGGTAATCAGATATTATCACGCTATAAAATACAATTAAGGAGTTATAGTATTACTCAATTATTATTTCTGACAGATATCATAAAAAAGATTTTTCATGATGCTTTAAAAAAATATCCAAATTTGAATGATGGAGAAGTACTTATTCGTTCTTATCACACAACTACTTCTTTATTAATCAATGAACATGAAATTGGTAATTATCTTGATTTACATTATTATTTTGCAGAATTAAGTAAAGAAGATAGCTCAAAATTCATGCATACGGTATTAGCTAAAGAGAATCGGGCAGATTTTAACCATCTTGATCATAGAATTGCTAGTACATATGGGTCTAAGCAATTAATAATTCCAATTATAAATCGGGAGTTAGAATTGGGAACAAGAGAAAATTTTTATATATTGACGACTTTTGGTCCAAGAACTCTTGATCTTTTTATAGAGGTAAAATTGTATAAAGAAAATTAAAGTATTGAAAAAATGACTTCTGTAAGCTCAGCTTCCCAAATTAGGAATCGAACACAATTGTATTTGATGAAAATCCCTGAAAATACTTATATTCAAAAACCACAAGATATAATCGCTCTATTTTTTAGACAACTATCAATGGAATATGACATAATTCCTGAAAAAGAGCGAATCGGAAAAGCGAGTGTTTATATTTCTAAATATGTGGCAAAGGAATTTCCTTTTTATAATATCATCTAATAAATTACAGATATGAGTAAATGGTGCGTAAAATTCTCTAGTATCCCTTTTTAAAATTTTTATTTATTCACACCAATAGTCATATTTAAATTTATTGTTTAAAATATTACCCTATTAAACGAATCGAATGAGTGTATCATAAATTTAGATATCTTAAATACATATATTTACTTAGGTAGTGTAATTGGATGAATAGTAGAAACATCTATATAATCAACAAAATAGTCGATCAAAGCCCAATTTTTTTTTCATATTTAAATAAAAATTAAACTTTATATTTTTAATTCTACTTCTAATTTAATAAAACGTAAAACCAATTCTATAAAAAATTGATCATATGACTGACGATTTAAAGGAAGATGAGAAGGAGAAAAAGGAAGAAAACAAGCTTGAAAAGGATGTCGAAAGAGTTGATAAAGAAATCTTATCTAAAGCTAAGAATTCTAGAGATTTAATTGATAAAAAGCTAAGAACATTTGAGAATAGCATAGAACATATCTCGGATACAATCAAAGAAAACGATTCCGATGAAGAAATCAAAGTTAAGGAAAAGAAGGAACTTGAAGAGATAAATCAAGAACTCAAAGTAGCTGAAGAGAAATTTAATGTTGTAAAAAAAAAAGTAGATGACAAAGATGAATACTTAACGGTATTAGAAGAGACTATCAAGGAATTAGAAGAAAAGTATAATAAAAAAAATGAAGAGATGCAAAATTTAGAAGAAAGTCTAGAGATTGTAAAAGAGAGTAAAGAAAACCTTGAAGAGGAATATAAAGAATTAATAAAACTAAATGAACAATTAGTAAATACTTATGAAGCAAGACAGGTAGATCTTATTGTTCTTACTGATAGTGTTAAAGAGAAAGTCGCAACTCAAGAAGAATTGAGAACTAATATCTCTAAATTTAAGCAAGAAATCCAAGAAAAACAAGATATTGTTGAAAAGCAAAAAGAAGCAGCAGCAGCATTAGAAAAAAAGATTCAAAGTCTTAAAGCTGAAAATGACACAATGAAAGCTACCATCGATAAAAATAAATTTGAGTTAGAACATACAAATAAGGAAATAGAAGTAAAGGAAGAAGAAAAAAAGTTATTAGCTGAACAAATTGATAAGAAAGAATCAAGAATAAAATTAATTGAACAACAAATTCAGGACTATAAAGAAGGCTTTCCTGAAATGGAGGAACAAAGAGCGACTTATGAAGAATTACTTGCTAAATATAAAGTACAGCTAACTGAAAAGCAACAAGCATTAATTGAATTAGAGTCAAAGATTCAAAATTTAAATGAAACTTTTGTGACTATTAATGACCAGATTGCTAAACAAAAAAATCTTATTGAAGTTAATGAAAAAAGATTGGATGATTTAAAAGCAAATATTGAAGGCACAAACCATGAATATATTGAGAGAGAAGAACGATTAAATTCTTTATCAGAAAAACTAAGTTATATGCAAGCAGAGCACGATAAGCTAATAAAATCTAAAGAAGTGATCGAAAATAGCACAAATGATGCAAAAGCACTCCTTCAAGAACTAAAAGTAGAATTAGAAAATCAAGAAGAGGAAATTCGAGATAAAGAAAGTAGAATTAATCGATTAAAAACGCTTTCATTGATTTACCGGCTTTCAAAATTTTTTGGTGGTATATTAATATGTGTTGGTATCTTTTTTATTATCTTAGCATTAGGAGATATCTTTAATTTTATTAATTTCGGTGGCATTAATCTAATTGAAATCGGTGATTTTGACCTTAGTTTTATTAGTATATTATTATTAATTAGTGCGGGATTTACAATAATCTCTGGCATCTTCCATTTAGAAAAGTCATAGGATGAAGTAATCTAATCATTATATAATCCTATTTTCTCAATAACTGACATTAATGATTAACGATGAATGAAACTAAAAAAGAAGGAAGCCTTCCCGATAGAAATATGAAATTGTATCAAGGGATCCTTTATGGGATTGGAGTTGGAATAGGTGGATCGATATTCATTTTATTGGGGGATGCTATTTCTATTGCAGGTCCGGGAGTTTTAATCAGTCTCATACTATGTGGTATTTTAATCTTTTTTACTGCGCTTAATTATGCTGAATTGTCTACAAGCTTACCACGTGCTGGTGGATCTTATAATTTTAGCAAAGAAGGATTGGGAGGGTTTTTAGCTTTTATAATTGGGTTTTTTTTATGGATAGCTAATATTGCTTCCTGTTCTTTTTCTGCACAAATCTTTGCGTTAGTATTCAAAGAAGTAGGAAAAAAATTTGGAACAGATGCAATTTCTCCCTTTGTAGCCCCAATTGCAATAATTGCCATAGTATTTACAAGTGTTGTAATTTTTCGAGCTCAAAGCATTGCTATTAAAACTTTACTCTATCTCACAATGAGTTTAATCGGGATTTTTGCTTTCTTTATTATTTGTGGCCTAATAGTATCACCACTCATTGATGCACCAAGTTATAATCCTAACTTTCTTTTTACTGGAACTGATTTTTTCAGTGTAATATCGATTTTTTCAGTCTTATTCATATTTTTCTCATCTATTACTTCAAATCTTGCGTATTTGAACATTAATTTAAAAAGTCCATCAAAAAACATTCCAAGAGTAAATATAATGGCTATATTAATTACTCTGTTAATATACCTACTAGTCACTTTTGTGGTGTTAATAAATATTGGAAATGATCCAACTAACTTGAACGAAAGTCCAGTTTTATTAGCAAATATCTTAATGAATATTTTAGGTCCTTTTGGAATTATTGGATTTTTTATAATGGCTTTAGCGACATTAATTTCCACACTGATATTAATTAATGCGTCATTAGGATCTGCAGTAAGTGTAATTACTGCTCTTGCGAGAGATCACTATTTCCCTGAAAAAATAAAAGAAACAAAAAAATTTACTAATTTTCCATCTCTTGCTTTGATTATTACAGCATCTATCGCCAGTATCTTTACTATTTTTGCCGAGATTGGATTAACTGCTGAAACTATAAGCTTTATTTATTTTTTTGGTTTAGCAGCTGTTAATTATGCTGCTGTTAAATTAAGAAGAAAAAGAAAGGAATTAGATCGTCCATTTAAAGCACCTTTCTTTCCATATTTGCCTATTTTTATTAGTATCTTATTTTTATTCTTCTCTTTATTCTTATCTTTAACAGCAATTCTTATAGGGTTTATTATTTCTATTGTTGGTGTTGCTTATTACTTATTAACTATCACCGACCGGCATTCAATCAGATTAACTTTATCAGGAATAAAGTTTTTTCTAATTCTTATTTTAAGCACCTTTATTTGGTTAATTAATAATAATTCTATTCTCAATCCTTCAGTTATTTTATTAAATAGAATTTTAATTTTAATTTGTCTATTTAATATTGGATTGCTTATTTTCGATGTTATTTCAATTCGAGAAATCGTATATTACTTTGTTAAAAAAATAGATAAACAAGTAGTAGCAATAAACTTAGGCAGCGCTCAAATCATAGAATTAGGAAAAAAGAAGTCCGGAGTCTTAAATTTTATTACTATTTCGTTAGTGAGTATTGAAGTATTTTTTTGTGTTCTTAATTTCTTCATTATCCTTCTTTTTATGAATGATATCGTTATCATTCAAGAATTAAATATTGGAATAACTATTGTTCCACAACTAGCTATAAAATTCATATTTAGCGGACTTTTAATCTTTTTTGAAATTGCACTTATATTTAGTTCAATATTAATGTGGTTCAATTATAAAGAGTTAAAATCATTCGGAATCTAATTATATTTCTCTCTAATCATGAATTTTCCAAAGATTAATCTGCATATTCATTCGAATTATTCTGATGGTAAAAACTCAATAAGAGAAATTGTTGAAAAATCAATCAATCTGGGATTAAATTATATAAGCATAACAGATCATTGCACAAACTCATGGAAGGCCGATATTATTCCAAGTTTAAATGATAAAGTGAAAATAAGAAGATATTTAAATGAAATCTCAGATATTCAAAAAGAATTCAAAATTAAGGCTCCCAACTTCGGTCTTTTTAAAGGAGTGGAGATCGATATCAGCAGTTCCTATGAATTCTTATCAAATTTAATTAACCCCTATCACTTTGATATTATCTTATTTGAATATCTAGAAAGTTTTGAGGGGATAGCTTTTATAAGAAACCTCCTTTTATACTGGAAGCAAAAATATGGTAGAAAAAAGGAGCTCGCATTGTTAGGATTAGCCCATTTTGACCCATCATATTTTGAATATAACGATTTGGGAGTTTTAATTAAATTTTTGAAAGAGAATAATATTTTTTTTGAATTTAACTCAAGTTACTCTCAATATTTTTCAAGAAGAAATGAGACGTTTTTTAGCTACTTAAAAAATTCGGAGATCATGGTCTCAATTGGATGTGATTCCCATAATTTATCTAATTTAAACGATTTTGATGGATCTCTTCAAATGATTTCTTATTATGAGCTTGATCCTAATTTCCTAAGCTTTATTAATGCGCTTAAAACGAGAAAAGAAGTATTAAAAATATTTTAATGAGAAATCCGATTAATCGCATTCAAATATATTTTGAATGCTTTTTCATATGCAATATCTAACTTATTTTTATTTTCATTACATGGATCTTTTAATATTTCTGTTAATACACGCTTTCCAATGTCAAAAATCTCTTTTGCAGCGAACAATTTTTCGGTAATTGGAAAGTTATTTAATTGTGCGATGTTTTTATTATTTATTGTCTGCCATTCCTTCAATGCATACCAAGTTGCCCCTCTCATGGTTAATATAGGGACATCAATTTGTTCAGATAATATTTGGGATACGCTCTTTATCAATTTCAATTGATTAGGATCACATTTCACCTGAATATAATCTTTCTGAATATTTTTAATAGCATCTTCTTCAAATTCTATAGCAAACGTCAAATACACTCAACCGTATTACTTTATATATACTTCACCATATAGAAATAAAAACTTTCTGCAACTAATTTCCAATTATGTATATTTTTATATATTAAAAAACTACATGGTTAATTCAATTTTATGTTCTTGAAGTCAAATTGCTTGATATAATGGGATATTATTTATTTATTTTTTAATTTTAAATATTATTAGGACGAAGTAATATTATGATCACTAAAAAAACCATGAATAGTCAACATAAATCAAAAAATTATTTTAAATATATGATTTTCATATTAATGTTTGTAGAGATTTTAGATACATATACTACTAATAATCTAAATGTAGTTGTATCGGATATTTCTGCAGAATTCTTTCCTTTATTAGCTGAGGATGCGGCTATTGCCTATTACCAACTTTTTTTGGCAATTTCGACATTAGGTATGTTTTTTGTTATCATCAATCAATATTTAACCGATAAGATTGGAAGGAAGATTCTTTTGGTTATTACTATATTCGGAATGGGATTCTTCTCACTATTAATTTCATTATCTACGAATATTGTCATGTTTACTATCTTTCTGTTTTTTTTATATTTTTTCTTCAATTCGGATATCTGGGTCATATTCATAAACGAAGAAAGCCCACCAAAAAAACGAGCTTTATACACGAATTTTGTACTGATTGGAGGTGTAGCTGGAGCTTTATTAATTCCTTTCTTTCATAGTATCATTGTAGATTGGAGAGGAATGACATATTTTGCAATTGCTTTGGGCATTCCTTTAAGTATTATTATTCTTCTTACTTTTAAAGAAACATCTAAATATCAGGAAATTAAAGAAATAAAATTAGCCGAAGAAAGACCTTCTAATAAATTTAAAGAAAATCTTAAATTAATTTTTAAATCTTCACGCAAGTCTCAGTATGACACAATTTTAATAATAAGTTTAATCGTAGGAGTAAATAATCTATTTATTTTAGTTGGAGAAAATTTTCTTACAAACAGTCCATTATCTAAAGATGATGTAGATTTGATAGTATGGATAATGGGGATAGCGTCTATTTTGGGATATTTGATTACAGGAATAGTTGCAGATAAATATGGTAGAAAGCCTCTTTTATATCTTTATTCTATTTTATTTCCCATATCCTTATTAATAGTAGTTTTTGGCGTTAATTTGCCACAAGGTGCATTAATTGTAGTGGCTCTTGGAGCCGGAATAGCTAATCTATGTTACTGGGGCTTTCGCATCTTAATAAGTATTGTAACCCTAGAAATTGTACCTACAGAGACAAGAGGAACCGCAACAGGGTTAAAATCATTAGTTGCTGCTTCAGGAGTTACTATTGGATTACTGATAAGCTTTTTTATAACTTTTAGTTTAGGTTTAGCAATATCATTTGTTGCCTTAAGCTTATTATTTTTGATAAACATCCCCCTAATTTATAAGAATATCAAGGAAACAAAAGGAATAAATCTAAGCGAAATCGTTTAATCCCAACAATTAATTTTTTATACAAGATTTTTTTTAAACTTATTATGGATTTAGAAGAGAAAATTGACTTAGTAGCTAAATGGATAGTAGATTCAAAGAAATTAGTTATATTTACTGGTGCGGGAATCTCAACTCATTCTGGATTACCTGACTATCGGGGTCCTAATGGTGTCTGGACCAGAAGGGATAAGAACCTTCCCCCTCCTAAATCTCTGCCCTGGGATCAGGTTAAACCTAATGCTGCTCACAATGCTATAGTGGATCTTTTAAAAATGGGAAAATTAGATTATGTAATATCCCAAAATGTTGATGGCTTACATGCTAAATCAGGAATTCCCTTTGATAAATTAGCTGAATTGCATGGCAATCGCCATTTTATGAAATGCCTCAGCTGTAATACCAAATATACTTATGAAGAAATTGGGTGGGATAAAAGAATCTGGGGGAATGGGTATCGTACAGACTCTCCTCGCAAAAATCAACCAATATGTCCTAAATGTGGAGGTAGAGTTATCTCAAGCATTGTAAATTTTAACGATCCCTTACCTGTGGATGAGCTTGAAGAAGCTATAAATAGATCAATTTCATCAGATGTATTTTTTGTTATTGGTTCTTCATTAGTTGTGTATCCTGCTGCAGAATTACCCTTATATGCCAAACAAAATGGCGCAAAACTCATTATCCTAAATCGTGGGGAAATCCCATTAAAGTACAACCCCGATTTACGATTTTATGAAGATATTATGGAGGTTCTTCCGCCAATAGTAAATGCAGTAAAGAAATTAGAAAATATATCTGTATAATCAAACTGAGAAAAGATACAAATTTCCAAATGTTGGTAATGAATAAATCGTTATTTTAAAATTCCATAGATTTCAGAATTCTTCTTTAATTCTTTTGATACTTGTTTTGCATCTCTATTGGTTAAAGAAAGTGATATTTCAGCACTTCTACTTAATGAACCGCTAAAAATAATACGTTTATCAGCATATACATTAATATTTCTACTCGCATATTCTTCATCAGCACGAATGATAACTTTTTTCTTAAATTCAATAATATCTAAAGGAATTTTATCACCACTGTTTTGCCATTTATCAAGTTTAAGATTATCATCTGAACTATTCATATCTCTTTTGGATTTTGATGGATTTATTGGATTGACTACAATATCTTGTCCAAAGGAATACAACTCAAACTCTAATTTTTTGGTTAAATAATCTCTCACTTCCACGACAGGTCGGGCTAAATCCTTATCTCGAAAGCCATGTGGTACTTTAACTGTCATTTTCAATGCAAGAACTGTTGATACATCACCCTTTTCAATAAATATAATCGTATCTATTATTGATGGAAGCATACCAAGTTCAATGCGACCAATAAATCTTTGTATCGCATCTATAGCCGAAGATGAATGAACAACACCTACCATACCTACACCAGATAACCTAAAATCCGCAAATATTTGAAAATCTTTGGTAGTTCGTACTTCATCAAAAATTGTGTAGTCCGGTCTCACAAGAAGGAGAATATCTGCCGAATTTTCTAAACTCCCCTCTAACTTTGTATATTGTGTAATTTTTGGGTTCACTTGCAAATCCCTTACACTTTCTAACGTTTTAACAACTTTGTTTTGTTCTGAATAATAATTAGCTAAGGCTGCTGAAAACGTGCTTTTTCCTGCACCCGGAGATCCTGAAACTAAGATGCCTTCTGCTTTCTCTAATCTTCTTCTAATTCGTTTATCTAATGAATAATCTTCCAAAGTGAAATTAACGAGAGGTTTGACTGCTGTAATCTCAACATCGTTAGAAAATGGGGGACGGGTTATCACAATTCGTAAATCACGTAGTTGAGTTACTACGGCTCCATACTTTTCAATTTCTACAAAAGAGTGGGGATCTTCACGCACATATTCGATAATTTCTAAAGCAATATCTTCAATTTTTTTCTTATCAATGATTTCCTCAGCTACATCTTCCATATACCAGTTTCCAGGGCTCCCCTTTTTAGCATAAGCAGGTAAACCTGTTTTTAGATGTATGCTCATCGTATCTTCATCAAAAAAACTCATAATCATTAAAGATTTGGGAGGAATTTCTTTATGTATCACTTTCTCCTTTATTGGCATTACTTCAATTCCTTCAAATATGGCCACATCACCTTGGATCTTGTCAGCAGTTATCAAGATCGCATGATTCTCACCAGCACTTTCTCGAATCAGTGCATCTAATTCGCCCCCGGGTGCCATTTTTATCTCTTCTCGAGTAGGACGATGTCCAACGACATGGAGGGTAATTATTCCATCATTATGAAATTGTCGTAATTTTTTTAATACATTTAATCCATAGAATCCAATTTCCTTTTGAATATTTGTTCGATATTCAATTTCAGCCACTACAATATTCGATATGAAAATCGCGGGATGGTCTCCTAATTCGCCATCTTCTATTAAATCTATGATAAGACCGTTAAATATAACAGAAGTATCACATGCAAATTTATCGGGCATATTCTTCTTCATTTATATTTATTTTATTAATAATTTCAAATTTGTTTACACTATAATAAATTGGCTTACTCAATCTGTCTACAGTAGCAACAATTAAGTCCTTGCGAGAACTTAAAGCTACTCGTGACATCCTATCTAACTCCTTTAGTTCGACTGGATCTCCCTCAAAAACAGGATAAATCAAGAATTTTGCAGAATCTGTTTCAAAATCCGATCCTCGTTTATAAACAAGAAAATCGATTCCTTCACCATATCCTGCTCTCACAATATACCCTCTTTTTCGTAAATCCATGTATATTATATATTTTTGCCATAATCTTTGGTCAAAATGAGTGAAATAGGTTAATAAACTTTCAAAATCATACAATTCCTTTGTTTTATCATTATCTTTCCATATTAAAATTCTGTTTCTTTCACATAAAAGAAGAACTTCCGTAGGGTCTAAAATTAATTTCACATCATCATTATCAGATGTTTCTAATATTCCAATATAAGAACTTTTGTAAAATTCTTCTATGGCATTTTTATCAAAGATAAAGACTTTTTCATCTTCAATAATTGCCTCAAATTGAGTTTTTTCCGTCTTTTCATTAGCTTTTTCTGTCATTTCCTATTAGAATATAATAATTTCTTTCTAATGAATTTAATTATATTGGGAAAAGATGATATACTTTAAATTAAATGGGACCGATATGCTTTCAATTTCTGTTATTTTTCTCTTAGAATAATGAAATCTATCAATTTTCCAAGATTTCTAACTTTTTCATAAAGTTCTGGTGCTTTTTCTTCCAAATAATCCTTAAATACATCCCAATTTTGTTTTTTTTCTGTTGGAGCTTCACTTAATAATTTTTTTGCTTCATTGATATCATATGTAAAGATAAGAGCATCATCAACTCTGTTGGCATAATCACTTAATAGAAAGAGAAAATATTCGTTTAAATCCCAGGGATTTAAGACATGAGCAGGTTTATTTCCATCTCCGGCGCTTTTTCCTCTCAATAATCGTGTATCTACTTGTGTTGGCAATATCATATTAAATGTGATATTCTCTCTTTTATATTCTGATGCCATTGCTTTTTGCATCCCTACAACAGCAAATTTACTAGCAACGTATGCTGTAAGTCTCGATGGCGCATTTGGATATGCTTCACTTCCCGTTATTATAAAACGGGCTTTATCTTTTTTATCGTCTTTTTTCATCAATTCATAAGCAGCTTTAAAAGTATAAAATACGCCTAAGATATTTATGTTCAAAATTTGAGAAAATTTCTCGTTCTCAAATTCATGTGTTGCCCACATCCGAGAATATCCTGCATTTGCGATAATTCCATTGAAAGGGCCTAATTCCTCATAAAATACCTTAAATGTTTTTAATAAGTCATCATAATTTGTAACATCTGCAGCTTTTACAATTACTTTCGTTGATATGCTCATTGATTTAATTTCTTCTTTAGTTTGGTTAATCTCCTCTAAACTACGCGAGATTAAGCCAAGATTAGCCCCCTCTTTTGCACAAGCAATTGCAACCGCTTTCCCAATCCCTCTCCCAGAGCCGGTAATAATAATGTTTTTTCCTTTTAATAACATAATAAAATCAAACTATAGCAAAATAAAAGATTTTCCTTGGTTATTTAATTAATAATCATTTGCTAAACTTAAATTCTAATAGATAGGGAAAATTCCTTAAAATTAATTTATTATAAATAATTATAAAAATAGATATGGAACATTTATATCAAAAAATCCTTAATAAGCTAAAAGGAGCTTCAAAAATAGTCTTTATGGGGATTGGAGAAGAAAAATTGAGCGATGATGGAGTAGGACCATATATCATAAGCGAACTTCTCCACTTGTCCAATCAAAAGTTTTTATTTATAAATGCAGGAATCGATCCTATGGCTAGAATCGACGATATTCTAGAATTTAAACCATCTCATTTAGTTCTTTTAGACACTTGTACATTAAAAGAAGAACCTGGAACAATCAGCATCTTAGAACGTGAAAATTTAAGTGAATATATTCCTATATCTACACATACCATTCCAGTTCATATTGTTATAGATTTATTAGTCAATAAATTGAATAATTTGGAAGTTTTCATGATTGGGTTTGTACCTGAAAGCCTTGAAGGGTTTACTGAACTCAAACAATTTAAGAACGATGAATTAAGTATAGAAGAACTCAATTATAATATTGATCTGCCATTTTTTGAAATCCATTTGACGGATACCCTTCAAATGTCTGCCGATGTTATTATTGAGATGATTAAAAAATTAATTGCGTCTTTAACATAGGAATTAATCCTTTTCAAATTGTTCTTTAAAATAATCAGTAATAATATCTATCACTTCAGAAACTTTTTTGCAATCCTCATCCTTTAAGGATTTTTGAAAGTTTTCTAAGAAAATAAGTATTTTTTCTACCTCTTTCAATTTTCTTATATGATCAGACCCATCCTTATTTAAAGAACCGCCCCACGCCACTTTATTTAGCCTCCATTATTGAATGAGCCATAAGATCAATAACGTAATTAAAGTGAATATTGATAGAAATCCTAAACAAGCCCAACTAAATAAAGCGTTTTTTACATAATTTATCTTAAAATTGACGGCCTCATAAGGGCATAACTCCACACAACAAAAACACGTAATGCATTTCTTTTTATCCCACTTCGGGATATTACCCTTTTTTAAAATCTCTGGAGGAGTAATTGCTCCAACTGGACAATTAGTCCAACATGTGGAACATAATTTACATTTATCGCGATTAAATTTAACCGTTGCCTTAAAGATGGTACGTCCTACATAATTTGCTAGCCATTTTGGCAAAGGCATAGAAATAGGTCTTATTTTTGGGGGTATAAACTTTCTTTTAACACTCTCAACACTCTCCCCTAAATATTCAATTTGAGAAATATCTGTTGTTCCCAGATTTTTCTGTTCAGCTTTCGCTAAATAAAGTATTTCCGAAGGATTAAACCCAATTATATCACATACAGTTCTATCTAACGCTACACCATCATAACCCGCTAAAATGATATCCATTTTAACTGGATCGCCGCTTGAAGGTCCCTGACCTTCCATAGCATAGTAACCATCAATAACCGTTAATTGGGGTTTAGAAACTGAGTAGATATCTGCTAAGGCAGATGTAAAACGATCTAAGGTAGCTGCTTGTGCGTGGGTTTTTGTTTTATTTGCAAGAAGCATCGTTCCAAACATATTTTTAATGCAACAAGTAAGAGTACATTGCCCATGAGTCTTAATTTTTGGAAGATTAATTATAAGGTCTGCTTCCTTTAACAAATATGAGCTTGAAAACTCATAAAGCTCAAGGGGATTATCAACCTTATAAATTACTCTCTCTGTCTTCTCAAAAGGAATACATTCTACACTCTCCTCATCGCATACAATATCAATCCCACTATCGCTCATTGCGACTTCTGTCGTTCCGGGTTTTTGGCCTCCAGACGAATCACATACATAAATTTTTGAAGGGCTAAATTGCTTTACCCAATGAATGACCGAACGGAGTATTTCAGGATGTGTATTTACAGCTCTTTCGGGAGGCTTTCCCATTAAAAGATTGGGCTTTAAGACTACTGTCATTCCGGTCTTATTCATCAACTCTTTAGCATTTATCATTTCGAGCGCTTTAAAGACAGCTCTTTCCACATCTTCATGTTGAATCTTTTGAATTGATATTTTTGTGGTATTTGCCATACGAAAACTTATCTTTAACAATTTAAAAAAATTTAGAATTTATCAAATAATATATTAAAATAAAAAATAAGAAAAAAACTAAGGATAAAGCTTATCCTCCTGCTTGCGTTGCCATAACAGTAATGACATCTTTCTTTGGATGAATTCCCACCTTAGCAAATTTTAGACTATCGGGTAAAACTTTACCCTTAAATATAAATTGGATTGCTAGGATCGGGTTGAGCTTATATTCTCGTTGAACAGTTTTCTTGATCTCTGCTATGGACTGATTCGGATCTACCTCTATCAATTTTATTGCTTGATCTGGAGGTACACCTGTTAATCTAAATCGATATTGGGTCATATATAATCATACCTTTTTTATATAAAATTTGATATCTATACTATAGATATCTTAAAATTTTTACTTAAGGTCTATGGTTTAATGAAATAAACCAAAGTCTAATAAATCCAATTAAAATCGAAATGGTTCGAGGGGAGGAGCTGGCGGTCCGGGGGGATGTGGTCCCGGATGAGGGTCTGGTCTAACTGGAAAACGTCCCAACCGATTTTCGATATCTGAAAGTCTTGCTTCAATTCTTTCTAATCGTTCTTCAATTTTTCTAATTCTTTCATTTATATTTGGAGAGTTTATCGTCATTTTATTCCTTCACTTTTTTAATACTTTCTCTTTATCTTCATTTTATAGGTTCGATATACAGTTTTATTTACTAAAATTTATATTTTACTACACTTTTACGATTTTTTTTCATATATTCCGACTTTAATAGTTACTTAGAATAGAGTTGTGATTTTATACCAAATTGAAAACAAAAGGTAACATATTGTTAATTTAGTCTAAGTATAGAGAAAAAGTACAAATTTATATTATTGTACTAATATTAAGTAATTATGGAGAGTTGGAATATCTCAAAGAAATTGAAAAATGATTTATTAAAGAAATCGAGTAATATCGCAGACAACAGTCGGAGAATTTTATTTATTTTAAGAAATTTAGGTCCACAAAGATTTACAAATATAGTGAAATATTCAAATTTAAGTCGATCCACTGTGTCTAAGTATCTCAGACTCCATAGTAAAAATCAATATGTGGAACAAAAAATTATAACTGATAAAAACTCAAATAAACAATATCAAAGTTATGTTATCACCGATAAAGGCATAGAAAAACTTGGGGAAGGTCCCTTAAGATTGAAAGATGAATTATTTGTGATTAATCAACTTAAAGGGAATGTTCGTAAACTTGAAGACTTAATAGATTTTTACAAGAAGATAAATGTCGAAGATCTTTTTATCATTCACATCGTAAGAATAGTTTCTAAAATAGGAGATAACTTTTTTGAATTACAACAAGATCGGGATCTATTTTTATCTCTATTTTATATTTTCTACAATTCAATTCTAGGTCAAGGAGCATTAGCAAACAGGTATTGGCGTTTTGATAAAGACGATACTCAACAATTTAAAGGCTATAAACTTAATTTAGATCAATTTTGTGAAGTCTACAAGGTAGCAAAGGAAGCAATAAATTATTTAGCTCGATTTAAACTAATTCAAAGTGACTTCGGTTTTTATCTAATTAAGCGTGAAAATAATGATTTCTATTTTCATGAAGAAGATTTACTTGGAACAACCACTCTAAGATTGATTAGAGACAGATTATTTGACGAAATTATTAATCTTCAAGAGGATATATCTGGTATGGTTCTTGACTTAGATATCATATCTGAAGAGATATCTGAACATTTGTTAGAAATGGGGTTAATTTGGAATGCGATAGAGCATCAATTTCAATTATTATTATTGAATTTAATCTTAAAAAGTGCTATAGATATGGGGTTCTTAGATATAGAACGAGAAAAGTTAATGGAGGGTGTTGCTCAGTCAAAGAAGCTACTTCAATCTAAAGAGGGAAAGATATTGAAAGAATCATTATTGAATAATGCCAAAATCAATGTAAATTTAAATATTCTTTCATCTATAGATGAAGATTGACTATCTAATCTAGTTATGTAATCTAATTTTAAAAATCTACATAGACTTTGTTTTTTAATATTTAAGAATAAGTTCTTAAAAATAACAAAAATCCCCCTTTTCATTGTTTTATTGCCATCTTCTTAGTCATGTTTCTCAATAATAGTTTAGGAAGCAAACCCAGAAATAATGAGTTCAAAATCAATGAGTATATGAGCTTGAAATTAGAAAATAGAAGAACTGTTATATATGTTAACAATCGACCTTTTAGACAGTGTATGTATCTATTAATAAATATTCCTATTGATAAAATAGAAGAATATGACGAGATCAGATCAATAGATGAAGCTGCAACAAAGTTGAATCGTAAAATGGAGCGTAATCATAACTTAATTCCACCTGAAACAGAATTTTGGGGTCATTGTTCCAATCTTCAAGCTTGGGCAGATAATAATTATGATACGCGTATACTTCATCGTAATTTAGCTTTTCCTTTGCTTAAAGCTTTAGCAGATGCAGGAGACCCCTTAGCTAAAAGTCGATTTAAAGAGGAAATCGCAATTCGGTATGCTACAGGACATCCAACTGTAGTTCGATTTTTAACCCAAAATGGTTACTTGTATTATTTAACTGAAGAGGAGTTTGAGAGTGTTTTAGGTGATATTGATTTCCCCAGTATTGATGAATATTCAAGAAAAGTATCTAACCACCTTAGTGAAATTGATAGTCCTGATTCTATCTCTTCAATTAAAAAATCAACAACGAAATTTTTAGGCACATTTCAGTTTTCTTACAAATATTTGATCCTAATTAAAGCGATGGAAAAAATTCCATTTAATTATCGACGAAATTTCGTAGAATTAATCTATAATAAATACAAGAATTACAGAGGATTTCCTCTTTTAAAGTTCCTAAATAAAGCTCAAATAAATTATGATGAATTAGACTTTAAAATTGTAAAATATCATAATAATTTAATTGGTCTAGTTATTGATAATACTCTAAATTTAAGAAATAAAATGATAGAACATATTCCAGATATTCAAGGTTTAGATAGTATTAGTGAGTCAATTGAAGAATTAGATTTGAGTAATAACAGAATAACAATGATAAAAGGACTGGAAAATTTCATAAATCTAAAGAAGTTGAATTTAAAAAATAATTACATAAAAGAAATAGAAGGTATCGAGGAATTAAAGAAATTAGAAACTCTTGACCTTTCAGGTAATATCAATATAAATAAGATTCCTGAATTCCTTGAAGATTTAAATTCGCTTGAAATGCTTAAACTAACTGATTGTAGGATTAGTGACTTTTCGGATTCAGTTTCAAACTTTTTTTGGATGGGGCAGAATTTCCGTTATTACACAGAATATACCGAAAATGATGAAATCTATTATGAGAAATATCATAAATCGAAAGCGGGAATTAACGGAAGATTATATAAGAATTTTGTAAAGTGGCTTTTTAAACTTAAAGATCACATGAATAATTATAATTTTACTCACAAGGATATTGAGAAGTTCGAAACTAAAAACTCAAGTAGTGCATTATGGAATGGAAAACCAACGACTAGTTTCTTACAATTTCTTGATGATAAAAAACAATTAAGGATTACTCAATTTTTTGATAAATTTTAATTTATAAAATTTAGTTGGTAATCAAGCGCTTATGAATATTTTAACATTTTTTCTATGGGCTTTAAAGCTTTTTTCGCTATCGAAGGAGGAACTTTTACTTCAAATTGTTTGTCATCTAAATGCTCTAATACATACTTCACCAATTCGATTGTATGTTTCTTCATATTATAGCAGATCATTTTTTCTTTTGCTGGGTAAAAAACTTTATCTGGAAAATCTTTTGCCATACGTTCTAGCATTCCATATTCCGTGCCAATAATGAACTCAATTTCTTCGGAGTTACTATTTTTTACACGATTATACATTTGCGAAGTAGAACCAACAAAATCAGAAATATCATTTACTTCTTTTTTACATTCAGGGTGTACTAAAACAAGAGCATTTGGATGGTTATTTCTTATTTTATCAATATCGTCTGTAGTTAACTGCGAATGAACATAACAATGGCCTTCAGCTGGCATCTTTATACATCGTATTCTCGATTTCTGCTCTGCATAATCAGCTAAGTTCGCATCTGGTCCAAAAAGTACTGAATTGGTTTTGAATTCATTACTGATTTTTTGGACGATTTTTACAGCATTTGCGGATGTACAACATATATCTGATTCAGCTTTTACTTTAGCTGTGCTATTTACATAAGTAACTACAGGTAATCCTGGATTATTTCTTTTAAAATTTATAACCATCTCCGGAGTTAAAAAAGCAGCCATAGGGCAGCATGATTCAGGATTAGGAAGAAGTACATGTTTTTCTTGATTTAAAATAGATGCTGTTTCCGCCATAAAATCAACCCCTGCAAATACAATATATTCAGTATTGGTTTTTTCTTTTGCTGTTCGAGATAATCCGAGTGAATCTCCGAGAAAGTCAGCAATTTCTTGTATTTCTATGGGCTGATAATAATGAGCTAAAATTGTAACATCTTTTTCTTTCTTTAACTTTAATATCTCTTCTTGGATTTGCTTTACTGACATTTGAAATTAATTTTATTTTTTACTATGAAGTTAAAGAGGATATAAATAATTAAATTATATATATTATTCAAAAAAAATATCCCCCATTCAATTGTAGAAAATCTTTAATAAATTTAAATCAAATCATTAAATGATAAAATAATGTCATCTAATAGCATGACTAATTATTATGTTAAAAAAGAGCGTAAACTCCTAAAAGATTTCAATTCTCGGTTAGATTTAGCAAAAACTTTCCTTGAGGAAACATTCAAAGATGAAAATCCTGGCAAATTTATTACTCAAATGAATGAGGAATTTGTACGTTATCTTCCGAAAATACCCTATTTGGGCGGTTTTAAAAATCCTTTTACTCAAATATTGGTCAGATGTGTTTCTGAATTAGCTATTTTTAGAATTTTGGAGAAGAATGGATTATCCTTTCTAGAAATTGGGGAATTTCATTATAAATTTAATTTAGCACAACATATAAAAAGACGCGAAGCCCTCAAGAAAGCTAATAAAAATCCCTCTCAATATCCATTTGAACCTGCTTATGTTGATTATCAAAGACAATTAACTAAAGAAACTCAAGAACGTGTTTATCCCGATAATTGGGTGATGGATTTCATAGATGGTAACGGAATAGATTTTGAATGGGGATGGGATATATATCAATGTGGGGTGCAACAGGCTTATAAGATATTGGATGCTGAGAAATATCTGCCGATGATATGTCTTGGAGATTTTTATGAAGCTGAGGGTTTAGGATTTGGCTTCTCAAGGACAGAAACTCTTGGATTTGGGGGTAAAAAATGCACACATAGATTTATCAAAAATACACAAGCGCCAAAAGCATGGCCCCCATACGATTTGGAAGAATATAATGCAGAATTCTGGAAAGAATGAATTGTTATTTTCTTGAAAACTATATCAAATGATACTTTTTGGCAATTTCTAAAAAGGCATTGGTAAAATACTCTATTTGTGACCAAGTAAGACCGTAGGTATTGATTTTCATTTCCTTGGAAATTCCCGGCGCTAACCCTATAATCATTCTTTCTTTAAACTCATCTCTTAAAAAGAAGCCTCTCCTCGGATGAGATTTAGCTATTTCAGCAAAACAATCTGTCTTGATATTGGTTAAAGGATGAACTTTAGGTAATTTTCCTAATACAACAATTCCTTGAATCTGTTTTATTTTATCAATTACATAATTTATTTTTTTTGTCTCTTCAGCAACGTTCTTTTTCTGAGTTCTTTCAACAATAGTAGGAAAACTAGCCATTAAAGTAATAAGAGGTGCGCCATATACCGGAGGGCACCCCATAAAAGTACAAATTTTGTTAGGGAATGATTTTGAACTAATGTTTCCTTGGATTTTTGAATTTTTCATTATATTATCATGAAATTCATTAGAGAACCCTAATATTCCTATTGGACCCGAAGAACTCATTGATTTATGACCACTACACGAAATGAAATCAACAAGATCTTTTGAACAACGTATCGGCAATATTCCCGCAGAATACGCTGCATTTAGGAGAAAGGGTACATTATATTGTTTACATATTTCTCCTACTAATTGGGGATCATTGTAATTACCATATTTATAATCTACATGAGTTAAGACTGCTAATAGTGGGGGATTACCTTCTTCTTTTATAATAGAATTTATGGTCTTTTCATAATCATTGATCATTATGTTAAATTCGGGGGGTCCAGAATTAGGTACTTCTCTAACCTTTAATTCATTCGTCTCTATTGCTAAATAGGTGGTGTAATGAGCAAGACTATCTATAATCACAGTTTTTCTCTTAGTATATTTTTTTGCAAGGCATTCCATGACCACTCTTTGTGCTTCTCTTGCTGCTGCTGTGGGCATAACATTATCTATATCTAAAAACCTTGCCATATCTTTCAAGAAATCAATAACTGGGGGGTTTTCTATCTCATCAATTCGTCCTTTTAAACAATGATCGCAAATACTATAACCATCGCCATAATGAACTAAAGCTTTTAATGCTTGTGGAGTTAATAGCCCCCCACGTTGAATTGGATGGATATTTATATATTTTTCGTTGAGAGAGCGTGTTAGATTAGAATATTTTTGCAAGGATTGTTTATCAAGATTAAAATCATTCATGACTCTTTTCAAATTAGTTTTAGATATTTCATATTCAATAAGCTAATATAATTTACAAGTATTTTTTAAAATTTGGTAGCCAGTCTAAATAACATCTCAGATCAAAATTCTATTAAATCTCTATTAATTACATATTTTAAAATCGTAAATTTGAAAGTGATAATTAATGACAATAATAATTCCGAGTCCTGTAACAGGAATAAAGCCCCAAATTCATGAATCAGTATTTATTGCTCCAACAGCAGTTATTATTGGGGATGTAACTATAGGAGAAGGATCTAATGTATGGTTTGGAGCAATACTGAGGGGTGATTGGGGAAAAATTTTAATTGGTAAAAATACAAGTATTCAAGAGAATGTTACAATTCATATCGAGAAGGGTAAATCCGTTGTTATTGGTGATAACTGCATTATCGGACATCATGCCATGATTCATGGCCCATCTGAAATAGGTAACGGGTGTTTGGTTGGAATTGGGGCTAATGTCTTGCATAATACAAAATTAGGCGAAGGAACGATGATTGGAGCTGGAGCAGTTTTAGTGAATAAGGAGATTCCTCCCCGAACTCTAGCGGTGGGAATCCCTGCAAAAATGAAAAAACAATTAGAGCCAGAAGGCAAACTCATTGGCGAAAAAACTTCTGGAGAATACGTCATAAATGGAGCTACATTTAAACAGGCTTTTGAAAAGGACCCTCGATTTAAATTATAATATGCTCTTTTACTCTTCTTGCTTCAATAGTTATTCCCGTTATATTGCACCAAAATTTTTATTAATAATTCAATCTCGAAAATAATTAATTTTAATAAAATTCAAGTACAATCTATTTTTAAAGATCTAGATTTTCTATTTAAAAAAAACCTTAGCTCTAAAATATTTATATATAAAAAAGAACTTAGTATACAATATAGAAATCTTAATTTTATAAAAAATGGATTTGATTTAAATGAATTTTCTAAAAACCTTTCTCATTACCCTTGTAGTGTATCTAGGATTAAATACTGTATTTGTCCTAATTGCTATGTTTGCTAATCCACTATTTCCCAAAACCGATATTTTATACATTATAGCGGCGATTTTTTTCCCAATTTCCGTTGTACCTGGTGATGCGTGGATTGGTTCAGGAATTGTCGGTTTAATTACTGCTGTTGATATAGTGACCGTACTCTTGACATTTTTGGGTCTTATTATTCCTCCGCTTGTTGCTATTATTGTGGGAGCTAGATTGGGAGAAAATAGTCAAACTGGATTTGGTGCATGGTTCACCGTTGCTTTATTATCATGTGGCGTTTATGCTATTCTTATAGGCTTAGGACAATTGTCTTCTCCATATCTTGCATTAAATTGGTTTGCACTTACTGTTATTTACGGAGAATTAGGAGCAATTCTTGCCATTTTCATCGCTGGAATAATAAACGGCTTTTTCTATGGATGTATATCGCTTTTATTAGCAAACAAATGGATTTAAAAGACTTAAAATTTTAATTTTTTTCTATTTTATTTTTTTCTCTTTTGAGAACAAATACATTTCTCATTTTTCACGAGATCGATAGCATCAAACTTGAGATTTAGTAAATTAACCATTAATAACTTATTTTCTAAATTTGGCAATCCTAAAGTAGTTTTTATCACCTCTAATGCTTCTAAAGTACCCAAAATCCCAGGTGTAACCCCAATAACGGGGAGTGGATCTAAAACTCCTTGAAGTTCTGAAGGTTCATTAAATACACATTGATAACATGCTGAATTCTTTGGATCAATACTCATTATTTGACCATAAAAATCCTTAATCCCAGCTATAACACATTTAATATTATAGTTTATAGCTGTTCGATTTACTAAAAATTTGGTTTTGAAATTATCGCTACAGTCAACAATAAAATCATAATTCTTCTCATCAATGTATTTCTTCATTGATTTATCGTCAATATAATCTTTATATACTTTGATTTGTGCTTTTGAATTATGTTCTTTTAAAACACTCTTAGCAGCATTAACCTTATCCATACCTATTTGTTTTTCTCCGTAAAGAATTTGACGCTGTAAATTAGAAAGTGAAACGACATCATTATCTATAATCGTCAATTCTTTTATCCCCGCAGAGACTATATATAATGCAAACGGAGAACCAAGACCGCCAGCACCAATTTGTAATACACTAATTTTACCTAATTTTTCTTGACCCTTTTCTCCTATTGAAGGAGAGATAATCTGTCTACTATATCTTTCCTTTTCTTCTTCTGTTAGCATAGCAATTTAACCTCGTAAAATATTTTTAATATTTGTTAAAATCTCTTCTATTTCAATTAACATAAATCCTAAATCAATCCCAAGTTCAGTAAAAACAACCAAGATAATATTAGTATCTGAACTCATTATTATTAGTTGAGAATTTTCAAATTCAATAGTTAGATTAATTAAATCTTCTTTAAAAGGAGCAGTAGCGGTTTCCATTGCCCCTATTAATGTAGTAGCCATAGCTCCAAACTTACGTTCTTCAATTGATCGCGGTAACCGAGAAAGGATTGTAAGACCATTACGATCAACAATTGCCAAACCCAGAATTCCCGCTAATAATTCAAACTTATTTAGTTCTTTGTTAATACTTTCGACTTGCAATGAATCCATTATTAAGAAAAAAGAAAACTGAGAATAAAAAGATATTCAAGATACAAAAATAATCTACGAAAATATAAACTCTGTAGGGGTAAAAAAGAAATTTATATTTGTTTTCAATTTGGATTATCTATAAAAACCTTTATTACCGTTAAACGCTTTATAACGGGTTCTCCAACTTGGTTTCCGTAATTTTGCTGTCCTACCAAAACCACAACTCGCACAAAAATGTTTGCGACGATGATAAGAGTGTTTTCCACATCTTCGACAGGTTTTATGGCTAGCCGCTTTATTTTTCTTTCCCTTACTAGGTGTTCCTTTTCCCATTATTCACTCCCCACGTTTATTTTATTTTTCTTCAAATTCTTCCTGATACATAAGCTTTTCTTCATTATCTGTAAAAAGTAACTTCTCACGCTCTTGACCAATAAATATGATGGAGGCTCCTCTAATCATTACTGTACCTAAATCTTTACTCCTCTTTCCTCCCCGCCCAAAATAGATTTCTTTTGCATCTTCCACAATTAAATTCATATAATTATCAAATCGTTTTAATTTACCCGTTAAATAAGTATTCCATATCTTCAATTTTATGCGAACTTCGGGCTTTAAAATAGCTTTAGACAGTGTGCGAGAAATTGTTTGTTGGCTCATAATAAAATCAATTCCAAATATCAAAATCCACTTATAGAATACTCTATTAAATGAATGAAAAATATAAATATTTTTTTAAAATTATCAAGATTATCTATAGGAAATATGAATATTATTTATGAAAACGATTATGAAAAAAATTGCTATATTTGATAGTGGAGTTGAAACTCCCGAAGAAATTATACTTGCTGCGGGTTTCACACCATATAGACTGTTTGGTGATCCAAATCTCCAAGTAGACAGAGCTAATGAACATATCCCTCCAACGCATTGTTTATGGACTAGAAACCTTTTAGAACAAGCAATAAGAGGGTTAGATAAGGACATTGTAGGATTAATTGCAACACATGGTTGCGACCGTACAAATAGAGAATTTGATATTTGGTTGGAATGTGTGAAGCTTGGTTTTATGTTTTTTTTAAATTCACCAAGAAAACGAGATAAAGTATCATTAAGATTTTTTATGGATGATTTAAAGGAACTAATTGCACAATTAGAAGAAACTTTTAAAGTAAAAATCTCAGAAAATGGCCTTAAGGAAGAAATAAAAAAAATGAATCAAATAAGAGCAATGTTGAAAAAAATCTCTGAATTTCGTTCCAAAATGATCATAACAGGTTCAGAATTTCATGCGCTAGTTAAAAATGTCCAGCAATCAAATAAGGATGAGTCACTTAAATTGCTGAAATCGACGTTAGACAAAATAACATCGAAAGACCCTCTTCAAAAAATTGATAAGAAGAAAAAGATATTACTTACAGGGTCCGATATTGATGATACTGAATTTCTTAAATATCTCGAAGATTTAGGATTTACAATAGTAATTGATGATTTATGTGTCGGGACAAAATATTTCTGGCATACTGTAGACGAAGGAGAGGAACCAATCAAGGCACTTGCTAAATATCATCTCGAAAAACCAATCTATGCTACTAAATTTCCTTCCTATGAACGATTTAATCATTTAAAAATGTTAGCTCAAACTTATAAGGCTGACGGGGTTATCAATATAGCACAAAAATTTTGTGAACCAGTATTATATGATCATCCATATTTAAGTAAAAAATTTAAAGAACTTGGAATTCCTTATCTGTTTGTAGAAGTAACTTATAACAGAGAAGCATATAAACAATTATCAACTAGATTTTCAGCGTTTGCTGAAATGATTTAGAGGTGTTATTATGTCTAAACAACAACAAACTAGTAATAAGATGCTTAACGCGACCCAAGGCTTAAAAAATATTATGGGCCGTCATTTTCTCGCGATTGAACAGGCATTTCGAGATGGAAAACCGACTGCATGGGCTACTTCAGGGAGCCCTGTAGAAGTCTTATATGCTATGGACGTACAACCGATGTTACCTGAAAATTCTGCCACTGTGTCCGCTGCTCAGAAATTCTCGAAAAATTTTATAGAAAAGGCAGAAGACGAGGGCTATTCTTATGATTTGTGTTCATATTTTAAAACTAATGTGGGAGCAGTGTTAAGTAACGCAAATATGATTCAAGGTGGAACGCGAAAGCCAAGTTTCATGCTTTCAACCGATGTCATTTGTGATACTCATGTCAATTGGTTTCAAGTTCAAGCCGAACGCCTTAATGTCCCTCATTATAGCATCGATGTTCCTCATGTCGTTAGCAACACCAACAATCGGCAATATAATTATTTCAAAAAATATGTCTCAGAACAACTCTATGAACTATTAGATTTCATCCAGGAAGTTACCGGAAACGAATATGATGAAGAAAAGGCACGAGAAGTCTCTAAAAATTCCTGGGATTTAAGTATGGTATGGCAACAGATATATGAATTGAGGAAAAATGTGCCCTGTCCAATTTCAACGCGCGATACGTTCGGAGGTCTGTTTCCCTTATTTACTATGCCTGGCTTAAAGGAACCCATTAGACTATACAAAAGAATGTATAAAGAAGCGAAAGAACGGGTAGAGAAAGGCGTAGGTGCCCTGAAACATGAGAAGTATAGATTGATGTTTGAAGGCATTCCTTACTGGCATTCGCTTAAGTGGTTTAGCAATTTAGAAAAGTATGGCGCCATTATAGTGTACGAACCCTATACCTATGCATTTAGCAAGTATATGAATCCAAAAGTTACGAAGGAAATGGTCTTAAACAAGCCAATTGAGGCAATGGCAGAATTAATGCTAAGCTTCTGGTATATATATGATTTAAAAACCCGTATAAAGAAATTTGCCGAGACGGTTAAAGAATGGAAAATTGATGCCGTTATAATGCATGAAAATCTGTCGTGTCGTCCAAATTCTTGTGGATTATATGATCTAAAGAGACATTTGATGGAAGATTATAATATTCCCTGCTTGATTGTATCTGCAGATATGAATGATCCACGTAAATTTAATGAAGAGCAGATGAATAATCAAGTAGAAACCTTTATGGAAATATTGGAACAGAAAGTACATAAGTAATAAAGATTAGAAATTATGTGTTAATAATCTCATTCTTTATTTTTATTACATTGAAGGATTAAATCTCTAAATAACTGAAGATTCCTTTTTCGGTATGGGATATAATCTTTTGCCCAGATTCTTGTTTTATCGTATTTCCAACTCGTAGAGAACATTATGGCATCATAAACTTCCTGCGGCATGAGAGATTTTGACTGGATGATTAGTAGACCGAGAATTTGATAACCGATGTAAATATCGTCCATTGAGGTTGCCCAATATCCTGTGTATAGTTTCAACTAAAAGAATATCATAATCATAAGGCATGATTTAGTTCTGGATAAAGTACTCAAAAGTTAGGTTTTCTTAATTTATATAATACTAATACCTTCTTATATACATATTTGTATAGGCGGATATTCCTTATTCTTTAGAGAAAGGGACAAAAATGTCGAATTTAAATAGGTTAATTTATTACCACTATTTGGTAAAGGGAGGTTCTCAAATTAATTAAATTTCAATACTACGCAAAAAAAATTAACCTGAATTTGAAACTAAAATGTCTTCATACTACTATGAATTCAAGATATTGTTATTGGGAGATGAGAGCGTAGAAAAAGTTGCGTTTACTAAGCGGTATTGCTATGATATTTTCAATCCATCAGAGAGACTGACAATTGGGGTTGATTTTCATGTAAAAACGGTTGAAGTTCGGGGAAAAAAGATCAAGCTTAAGATTTGGGATGTGGGAGGAGAAGAACGATTCAGATTTTTATTACCAACCTATTGTTTAGGAGCAAATGGAGTGTTCATACTTTATGATATTACAAACCCCCAAACTCTGGGTCATATTGGTGATTGGACTAATATAGTACGTCAAAAATCAGGAAATATTCCAATTATGCTTGTCGGAACAAATCTCGATCTTGCAGAAACACAACGTCAAATTACAAGAGAATATGGACTTCAAGTTGCTGAAAAGAACGAATTAGCATCATTTTCAGAGATATCTGCCAAAACAGGGCAAAATGTTAATAAAACATTTGAAGTAATGACACAGCTAATATTAAAACGAACCGAAAGTAAATTTACTAGTTGTTCGGAAAAAGAAGGTAAAGAGATTAAAAAACAATCTTTTAAGATAAAGAAAAAGTTTATTAAAACCTTAAAAAAGCCTAAAGTTAAAAAAGAGAAAATAAAAAGCGAAGATCTAGTTTCAAAAAGCAAGGGCAATCTTAAATCGGATGAACAAAGGGTAAGTCAAGAATTTGAAAAAAAAAAGGATAAGAAATTAGAAATTGTAATGCCTGTATTAAGAACCCTAAAAGAAGACTTTCTGGACTCTCCCGAAAAATTTGGAGTGTTAATAAACTTTTATGGCGTGCTTCTCAGAAAATTAAAAGAAGAAGCAACGGGAATTGAAATACTTCATCATATAGCAACACTGAATCCCGATTTATACAAAATGATGAGAGTTGAGGAAAGCCCGAAGATTAGTCCTTCGATGGCAAAGTCCATAATTGAAACTCTTAAAAGGAGGGCATTGAAAGTGGGTACGAAGCCATTAAACATCTTTGCCAATGAGAAAAAAACTCACTATAAGGAGATTATTGAGTTTTTAGAGAGATTGTATAAATATGCCATTAAGACTAGGAGAGAATGTAAAAAAGAATTTTTCCGTTCAAAAATAAGAAGTTTAAAACGACTGAAAGAATCCAAAAAGATTGAAGAAAGAAGAAAAGAAGAAGAAGAAAAAGTAGAGTATGGAAAAAAATTAGAACAAAAAAAAAGGGGATTTGAAGACCTATTAAAACAGGAATTAAAAAAACACTTGAATGATAAAGAAAATGAAGAGATAAAATCTACAATAGAAACATATATTAGATGGTTAGTTTTTAAAAAAATATTGCAAATAGGTGTTTATCCACCTCACCTCCATCAATTTGAAAAGAGAATAAGAAATGATTTCCTTATTCCCGATTCCATTCCGATTTTTTTCAAAGAAGAGATTAAACAAAAAACAGAACGTACTTATTATGATATCCTTTTTGTTGAAGGATATGGCTATCCAGATACAATTAGATTGCCAATGGCGTATTTTGAAAGTAAGGGTTATTCCTGCAAAGGAGTTATCGGCGGGAAAAAAGGATTTGAGGAACTAAACAATAACATCCCTAAAGTAATATTGCTAGACATTATAATACCCGATTATAGTGGATATGAACTCTGCAAACGGATAAGATCAAATCCAAAGTGGAAAGATATCCCGGTATTTTTTTTTACTACTCTTCCTGGCTCTGAAGTGGAGAGACATATGGAAGAGACCGGTGCAAACGGCATTATCTTTAAATCTTTTAAATTTAGTGATTTTGATAGAATTCTCGAATTGTTAGGTTCGAAGCCAGTTAAAGATCAATCTATATAAATCTATACTGATTTCCCATACTTTTCTAGGTATTTACGAATTTCTTTTTCGTTTGAGCATTTTTAGATATTCCTCAAAGGTTACTTTAACATTTTTCCCAAATGAACCGTCGCCTAATATTTCCCGACAAGGGATAAAAATTTCAAACAAAATATAGAGGTTGATTTTAGTATCATCGCTCATTTTATAAAAAGATGAGGAATTCGCTTTGAATTCTTCTAACATTTCTGAAGAGACCCTTAGTAAATATTTCCATTGTTCAAATGAAATATGATGATAATATTCTTGATTCTTATCTCTGAGAAACATTAATATTTCTTCACATCCCTTCTTTAAACCCTTCAAAGTTTCTAACCACTCTCCTAAATCCTGTTCCATAAACATTTTATCCTTGAGTTGAGTTGCTTCTTGTAGTCGTTTGATTATTCGTGAAAATGATTGTTCTCTCTTTTTTTCCTTTTCCAATTCCAGAATTCTTTTTATTTTTATTTCAGGATCATCCAATATACTCTGTTTCGCTTGATCTATACCAATTTTAACAGTACTATTAGGTTGTTCCAAATATTTTTGTGTAGAGGAAGTTGGGGGATGAAACCTATTATTATCAAGGATTTTGGAAAGAATTTTTTCTATTTCTTCCCTTCTTTCCTTCATATCTCTAGTTCTGTTCTCATTTTTTTGCGAAACTCGTGTATTTAATATTTGTTTTAATTCACTCATTATTGCCCCTCTTAAACTAACGGGAGTAGCTGGAACTGTTGCACCAAGTTCTCTTGGTTTATACTGATCTAATCTAGCAGGATGTGTTACATCATATCTGTTTGTATCAGTAATAGCAGTTCTAACTCCAGTTTCTCTTGTTTGAGGGCAATTTAAGATTAACCTTGTTAAGGCTTTAAATGCTTCCTCTACATTCTCTCCCGTTTTGGCGCTACACTCTATAAAGCCATCAAGACCTCTTGGTTTCGCTATTTTGATGACATCCTCGGCCGGTACTTCTCGATACTCGCTTAGCTCTGCATTTCCTCCAACGACTAATATGGGAAAACAATCTTCTACACCAATTTCTTTCCTTATTATCTTTAACCAGTCATCAATATGGGCGAGCGTTGAGTAATTGGTTATATCATAAACGAAAATACCACCCCGAGCCCTTCTTACGTAAGTTGGAATAAGACACCGAAATCGTTCCTCTCCTCCAAAAACCCAAATTTGTAATTTAACTTTCTGTTTATCAACAATGAGACTCTTTACATTAAAATCTACGCCTATCGTCATTTTTGAGTCTGTAGTATATAAATTAGTTAAAAATCGCTGGACGAGTTCTTGTTTAGGCGTTCCGCCATCTCCAAAAATGATGATTTTAAAATTCTTATCGTACATTCTGTGAAACCTCCTCTTTGAAATCGGGTTTTATCTTATCAATTCAATTATAAAATTAATAACATAAAAAGTTATATTATCTATAATGATAGTGGAGTAGAAATAAATAAATATTACAGAACAATTCCTTTTCGTAAGACTTTTAATCCTCGTCAAATAATTTTTGGTATAAAATGGAGAATGTCCAAAGTGGAGCCCAGTACACCAGATTCGCTCGATGATTTACTTAAAAAATTATTAGCCGCAATCTCAGGAGTAAGAGCAGTAGCTATCGCCTCGACTGAAGGTCTGCCGATTTCCTGGATTTTACCTCGCGATATCGATGAGACCAAGATTGCTGCATTGAGCGCAGCTCTATTCTCATTATCAAAACAGGCAATCTTTGACATGAATAGGGGAGATTTCGATGAACTCTCCATTAAAGGGAGTGACGGCTATCTTTTAGTTTCCAAGGCTGGTCCAAATGCAATTCTATTAGTGTCCGCAGATAAAGATATACACTTAGGCAGAAATTTATTAGATTCTGGAAAAGACCGTTTTCCTGGGTTTCCATATCCCTATATTTATAATCCTCCGAGCCCCCCAGATGATTTGGATGCGGCAGCCCAAACAAATGTCGTCCCCTCAACCAAGAAAACTGAGGATAGGGAAGAACGCATTTGCAAGCATTGCGGAGCTCCATTGGATGAGGGAGTCTCTGTGTGCCCAAATTGTAAGGAAAAAAATTAAGCAAGGATAATAGACAAGTTTCTAACCAAATAGAGAATTTAATTAAAGTATTACGTAAAATAAAGAAAAGATAACATGGCTACTAACCTCCTTCTTTATTATCCAACGGTATTGAATGGAATAAATCTTTTTAAAGATAAACATCTAAATATATAATTATTATGGTTGGAAATTTCCTTCAAGAAAGGTATAAAATTCCGCTTTTAGTAATGCTTTTAGGATTGTTATTATTAGGATTCGATATGGGAACGTCTGGGCTTTTAAGCTCTGGTGGATTTCCAGCGATACTTGTGGGGATTCTCTTAGTAGTATTGGGAGGGATTGGGATTTTACTTATAAAGCTTCGTGATATTGGGTGGCAGATTCCAAGAAGAATTCAAGATTATTTCACAAAATATGCAATTATTTCAATAATTTCCGCGATTATTGGGCTATTAATTTACCTAATTGTAACTCCGCCGAGCTTTTATGAGGGATTTTATTTATTTTACGATTCGGGGGACAGTAGCAAATTTTTATTTATATTTATTGGTAATCCCTTTTTCCATAGTAGCAGTGGTATTTAGCGCTAAAGGCATAAATGAAACAAATTTCCCTATATTTGAGGTGATTGCAGCGATAATCGGTTTAATTTTATTAATTATGAGTATATTTCCAATTATAATTGGTATTTTGGCGCTTGCGGTTCCCTTTTTCATCTAATCATAGAAATTTAACATTAAAACCAACATTTATCATAGAAAAGGAAAGAAATCTAAAAAAATAAAAGAAGAATTTAGATTACTTTTTGCTCACTGCTGTATAAATCAAAGCAAAAAGAAAATACCCTCCAATTGGAATTAACGTAAGCCAATATTGGTTTGGTAAGAGGATTTCAACTTGAAGAATCATCGAAATAAAGTTAATCAACAGAAAACCTGTCCAGATTGCCAATAATTTTGTAGATATCGGCTTTTTAATAATATAATGGATTACTAAAGCGGCAATGGCATAAATAATAATAATGATCAGTGGTATTGGAACCCAAAAACCTTGTAACCAGAAGGAGAGAAACAAAAGAGAGGGGAATACCATAAAGAAGTTACTATAGTATAGAATCCTTCTTGTCAGATGTTTTTGATGTTCAATTTTGAACCATAAAATTCCAAACCAAATAAACAGAATCCAGAGTACTACTAGATCTATTATATCAGATGGGTCAAAAGGTATATCCATTCCATAGTGTGTTCCCCACCAGGCAGTGATCATTCCATATCCAAGTATCTGGGTAAGTAGGATGTGATATGTTGATTTTCCAATTAAGGAAATAGTTTTTGAAATCCTTGTATTTGAGCTATTTGGTAAAAATTGCAGAGCTAGTAAAACTAGGAATGCTGAGTATGGAAAAACAAATAAGCTATAATCTCCTCGTATAAGTGGAATATTATCAATTCTGAGCCGAAACCCAAAGAATTGATAAACTATTAAATATCCCAAGCTGATTGGAAATAATATCCACATGAATATATTTCTTTTAGCAGTAAGTTTATGGCCAAATGAAAACCACATACCTAACCCTACAGCTGAGAGATAGAATAGAATGTTTGTCATGAATACATTTAAGAAATATAATTCTTCCCATGATGTAATTTCCCCGATTAAGAAATATACGATCATTTGCATAGAAATTTCAATCAAGAAACATAGAATTAATGCGAATATCTTGTTTTTCGTGAAAACCCAGTATAATAATGGAGCTATTAGGATGAAACTGAAAATAACAGGTATAAACCAATTACCAGGACCCCAAAATGGTAAAATACCTGTAAATAATTGTATAAATCCATGATCTGGGGAGAATTGTGTGTTATACATAGAATTGAAGTTAAATCCATACATGAATAAGCCAATAAAAGTCGATGCTGCATATAAAATAAGAAAAGGCATTACAAATCTTTTGAATTTTTCCTTAAAATAACTCCAAGAATATAATTCCTTTAATTTAGAAACTCCTTTTCGTTGAAATGATAATCCCATATTAAACCCAAGGATTACTAAAAATACAGGTATCGATATTCTTTCCCATAAAGCTACTCCAATATTTTCTTTAATATTCCACGATACCATGTGGTCGAAAATTACAAGAAAAATCATCACTGCTTTTAAGAAATCTATCTGAAACAAATGACCATTTCTTGAGGGTGTACCTTTTTCTGGCTCAAAACTTTCATAATTTGTATTATTCATCTTTTATATCATCAATTAATAGAGTAATATTATATCATATTGATTTTTAAGTCAAAATTAAGTTTAAAGTAGTCCAATTTTTAACAAATTTTACTTTCACTTTTCTAATTTTATAATAAATTCTGTTCATTTAATTTATTATAAAGGAAAATAGAGTTTAGATATTGGATGGTCTTTAGTAGATTCAAATTTATGTTTAAAGTTCATTTTTGAGTTTCTGCGTATCATTGCGTCCACTATAGCTGTTGATGGAAATATATATTCGGCTTTTTCTAATGTTCCATAAATAATAAAATCTGCTCCCATAGCTAATGCTAAAGCAATCCCCGTCGCTTCACAAGCTTGCTTAAATTTTCCAGTAAATGTATCATTTTTAATACACCATCTCCCTATTACTCCCACTGGAGCTGTACCCGTAGGAAATCCAAACTCTTCTTTTAGCGTATAAATGTTTCTTGAAGCAACACCTATGGAAGGAATTTCAAACACACTAGTAAAGAGCAGTAGTTTTTTTAATCCTGCTTTTTTAGCTTTATCGATTAAACCCTCTTCCTTATCCGTTCCTTTTAGAATATCAATTATTCCTTTAATTCGTGGATTTCTCGGATTGAGTGATTGAATTATAGCAGTTTCAACATTACACTCTAAAATACCATTGATTTCCTCTTCTGTAATAGTATAATTGATCGATGTATAGATTGCCCTTTTTTCTAAACCAATTTCTATAATATATTTCATTAGATTTATTCTTAATTCAGGAGAAACTGCATTCAATAAAAATGGGTCATTTGATATCTCTGCTACAAATTGAACGTATTTTTGTAGGGCACTTTCGTGTGTTCCTGCGATATCAAGCATACATGGATTTCCCGATTTATCAGAAAGTTCTTTCTGTAAATATATCAACTCTTCAACTTTCTTTTTATCGAATAAACCCTTTTTTTCATCAGATACTTTTTTATCTCCTTTATGAAAAAGGCTTCCTATCAAAACAGTGGGATATTCTCCAACTTTTCCTCCAAGTTTAATTCCTTCAATCTCTAAAACTTGTTGTTCTCGACTAAAATTTATCATTTACCTTACCTAATTGGAAACTATGATTTCAAATATAATAATAGTGAATAATTATTCCTAATATTATTTAAGTGTGATACTCCTAAGATCATTAAATCTTCTGAAAAATAGACATTTTTAATATAGAAGAAAATTAATCATCTGAATTCTTTCTTCTTTTTAAATAAGAGTTTCTAATTGCAATATTTTAATTAAATTGAATTTTCTAAGTAATAATGAGAGTAAAGGAAGAGAAATCTGTGGCTGCAATAGTATATCATCATAATGAGTATTTGCTGCTCAAATATGGATTAGGACACTGGGAATTTGTTAAAGGGCATATAGAAGAAGGAGAGACTGAAGAAGAAACAATAATTAGAGAACTAAAAGAGGAAACTGGTATTACAAACGCTCACATCGTGAAAAGATTTAAAGAGGATTATGAATATTCTTTCAAATTTAAAGGACAAATAATTCATAAATTTGTTAGATGTTATCTGATAGAATCAAATAATAAAGATGTAAAGCTAAGTTATGAACATGAAGATTTTAAATGGTTGCCTATAGATAAAGCAATTAAACAAGTTACATATAAAAATGCGAAAATATTGCTGAAAAAAGCTTACGAGTTTAGATCATCATCATTACAATCTTTTCTCTAAAAAAGTCAGATACAAATCATAGTATTTATATTTTTGATCACTTTCTTTAAGTTATGAATATCTGGCTTGTATCAATTCTAATAATTGGAATCTTTATTATTGTATTTTTAATTTTTAGCTTGCCACGGAAAAAAAATAAAAGACAATCTAGTATCGAAGGACTTGATAGTTCAGAGGTCGCAAGAGCATTCGAGAAAATGGCAAGTTTTTTCCCCTTTAAGATTTTGCGGAGGAAGATACTTTCTGAATTGGATAAATGTGATCTGAATGGTCTATTTTTAGATGTAGGTTGTGGGTCTGGACACTTGATTGTTCAAATTGCTCAAAAATTTGAAAATTTAGATTTAATAGGAATCGATATATCAGATGAAATTCTTGATTTAGCTAAAAAAAGAGCCGTTAAAATTGAATTAAATAAAAAAGTAGAATTTAAAAAAGCTAATGTAGAAAATTTGCCCTTTCCGGATAATTCTGTCGATTTTATAATTAGTTCACTTTCACTCCATCATTGGTCTGATCCAAAATTAGCTTTTAAAGAATTACTTCGAATTTTGAAAAGGGAAGGTACATTATTGATTTTTGATTTTCGCAGAGACTCGCGTAAGTTTTTCTATGGGTTATTAACTTTTGCTACTAAAGTTGTTGTGCCTAAAGCCTTGAAAGAAATTAAAGAACCATTAGGCTCATTAAAAGCAGGTTATATTGCCAGAGAAGTAAGAGAAATTTTATCCAAAGTTCATATAGAAAACATAGAAATAAAGCCATATTTGGCTTGGATGTTCATATATATTAAAAAGAATAGTAACCATGCTATAGGATTATAACTAACTCTTAAAAATTGCACTTCAAAATGGAAAATAATTATTAAATTATATTAATCCTATTTATCTCAAATAATAAATAAGAACTAGACATTTCTAATAAAGAAGAATTTTAATTTTTATAATTGCTGCCTTTGCAGTCATTTTATAAATAACTCCAAATAAAGAGAAAGAAAATTCTGAGCAATCTTTGATAAAGAGAAGTTCTTTTCTATTACTTTTCTAGTCTGATTCTTGATTTCATTTTTCTTATGGTTTTGATGATTATTAAAAAAGCAATTGATTTCTTCTGCTATAGTTCTTGGATTTAAGTTGTCGATCATGATGGAATTATTTGAATCTAACAAGCCTTTGGTCCAATTTGCTTTAAGAGCAAGAATAGGAACATTGCAACTCATAGCTTCTAAAACCGCATTAGGTAAACCCTCTCTTTTTGAAGGGAAAATAAAAAGGTCTGCAATTTGATAAAATTCTTCAGGGTTGTTATTATAGGGAAAGTGGATTATATTTTTATTTGTTTTGATTTCATCGACAAATGAACGAAAGCTATTAGGATCAAAACCCTCAAGAAAAAATGATCCAAGTAAAATTAATTTAACATTCTCGACATGTTTCCAAGCTTCTACTAGTTCTGGGATTCCTTTCCTCTTTCCAAGATGACCCACGTATAAAGCAATATTATCCTCCAGGTTAAAATTTAATTTTTTACATATAATATTTCTACGTTCTTTATTAACTTCACAAAAAGTAGTGATATCAACACCATTCGGGATTCTCATGAGCTTGGATTCGGGGAATACTCTTTTTGAATTAAAATAAAGCTCATCAGATATAGTGATAACTTTATCAATTTGGTTAAATAAGAATAATTTTATAATTCTAAATTTAAATTTAAAGTTAAAAAATAATGATGCTTCATTTAACTTACTAACTGGATCATCTTGACCGGTTAACGTGATTTTTATGATAGTTTTTTTCCTCAGTATCAATTTTGCAAAAGCGCAAATAGGATACATGTCAAATCCATGGAAATGAACGATATCAAATTTATTTCTTATCTTAATCATCAAAATTAATAAATCTAATGTTCTTAATACTCTTGGTCTCTTCATAGGAAAGCATAATCTATAAGTTGGAATTCCTTCCACATATTCAAAAGTGGTTTTTTTTTTCTCTTTACTTATGGAGGAACCAATTGCTATAACTGGTAACTTCTTAATTAAATCCTTACTTAGTCTTATCGCTTGAAGACTTCCTCCTGCAGGTACATTTTTGTCAAATGGATATGATACCATCAAAACTCGAGGTTTGAGCTCTTTCAATTTTTATTCAAGTAGTATTAAATTTTAAATAGTATTAAATTTTTTTAATTCTTCAAGTTCATCAAGACATCTACCAATTTAGATTGGAGGATTTGAATCATTTCGTGATAATTTTTGTAAGATTTTCTTAAATATATTCAGTAATTTATTAGTTATTTTATGTATTTGCTTCTCTTTACTTAAAAATAACTGTAAGTTTTCGATGTCAGTCGGAGTCAAAATTCTGAATAATCCTATAAGAAGGAAATAAATCAGGACAAATGATAAAACGCTAAAGATATTAAAGTCACTAATAACCATAAAATTCAAGGAAGACCACAGTAGACTATTCAAATTGTTAAGAAATAAGAATTCCAAACCAAAAGTAAAGACTATTGCCATGAAAAATACTAAATAATGTAAGCAGATTCGTTTGATATCAATCTTTATTGCTTTTGATTTAATCGTTATAATCATATACAGTATCCCTACAACTAAATTAGTGAGATTTAACCCTAGTACGGCTTCATATAGTCCAAAAAATATTAACAATATTAAAAAGACTGGAAGATGTAAACAGAATCCCCCAAAACGTAAATAAAAAAAAGTTTTTGTTTTATTATCAGCCAACAATAATGAATCCAAAGGAATCGTTATGATAACGAACACTGTAGTAAATATATATAAGCTCACAATATTGGAATAAATTAAGCGAGATTCGCCATATATCAAAAAAATTAGAATCCTGATACTAAAAAAGAGCACACCAGTAATTATATGGATGAAGAAAATTAAATATTTCAACATAGTATTGTAGATCGATACAATTATGCCTCTTTCTTTTGTAGCAATGGAAGAAGTAAATGATACTATCAATGGATTTGCAATAGCATTTGAGGTATTTTTTGAAACTGATATGAAATCCCTTGAGATTTTTATAGCCATTACAGAGGGTTGTTCAAAAGAATTAACTGCAATCACTTGAAGATCTCCCAAAATTTCAGAAAAGAAGTTACCAGCTCTTACAAATCCTCCATATTTAATAATTTTCTGAAAATCATGTTTAAATTTAAACGAACTCTTACCCTCTACTTTCAGTTCACGCATCTTAATAACGTTTATAATTATATTAAAAATAAATGGTATAGTGGTAGCAATTAGAAATGCTATAGAGAGAGAAATCAAATTGATTGTTTGGTAAAAAATAAAATGATATAACAAAAAGCTAATGTAACACGAATATTGAATTATAGAAAGAATTAAAACAAATTTGAAACGGTTAAATCCAATACTGATTGAGTTTAATACTAAATTGATATCATTTATTATGATGAGAGGAGAGAGGATGATTAAAATTTGCACATTTTCTGAAGTCCAATTTGTTAGAAAAATGCTCGAGAAGAAATTGAAAAATATTACGCTAATTAGGAAAATTGGAATGAGAAAAACTAGTTTTATGGTAAATGCTCTATAAATGAAAGTTTTGAGCTCTCTATGCATACCAAGAGAATGATAATGAGGGATATAATAATATAGGGTATTAGTTAATTCCGGGGGGAAGAATCTCAATATTAGGACAATAATTTGAATAAATGATAATGCTACAGTGAAAGAGCTCCATTGAATATCATCAATTAATCTTGCAATTAGAAAAGAGGAAATAATTGAGAAAATGAATGTACTATATGTATTTAAAACAGAGAAGAAGGAGGCTTTCGCAAGCTTTTCATATTTCCTCTTTACTTTTTTTTCACTGCTGTTCTCATATTGATCGTCAGATTGTGAAAACTTCATTAAACTTTTCAAAAAGATAATAAATTTATTGATTGGTTAAAATTATGATAAACATTTATTTTTTTTCACCCCTTAAATAATCAAAACTACATCTCTAAAATTACAAAATACTTTTAGCTAGATATAAGGATACGAGTTAGAAAAAAAATTGGGAACGATCCAATAAAAAGGGAAAATAAAAATGAATTTTGTATTAAGGAATATAGAATGAGGCAGTAGCATGTGCGTACATACATCCTGCTCCATCTTTTATAGAACCCTCAGAAACACCAAAATGATCGAAAATGTCTATTACCTTACCTTCAATGATGAATTCTTTATTAGTAGGGAGAAAACGTAGTATCTTAGTATTTACATCCAAGGGAATAAAGCCAACTCCTGCTCCTATCATCGTCTGAAATGCGTAATTCGTTATTATACTTAAAACATTTGCGTGGAAACCATGATGAACCCCTCTATTAAGGCTTAAATGCTCGATCCCAGCTATAATTGTTCCCGAAACTAAGCCTCTTTCTGCGTAATCAATCTTTACTGAAATAGTTTCGTCCATAGAGGCTTTCAATTCCCCCTTAATAACCTTCCTTAACATTTCCAATCCAGATAATTTATTTGAATTCATAATTTTTACATACAAAAAGCTTAAGAAATTACTAATTTAAAGTATGGCATGAATAAGTAATTTTTCTTTATAAGATATAGCTAAATTAAAGTCTTGTCATATGCCAAGAAGTTATTATCTAAATAAAGTAATACCTTAGTTTGCTATTTTAACTAATTTATTTGGCGTTAAAATAAGATATTGATCCCCAAGTCTGGCCATTGATCCTCCATTTTCTCTTAGGAATATTTTAAGATCTTCAATGCCTCTTTTTAGTTTCGTGACATCTATATTTTGAAGGATTTCTTTTGCATTAATGATTAAGATTTTTCTGCTTAATAATTCATTTTTTATATCCTCGATTTGATCGATGGAGGAAAAATCATATTTCTTAATAATAAAACTGTTTGCTAATGAAGAGAATTCTCGAGAAAAACCCATGGTCTCTTCTGCAGAGCTTAATAATTCATCATCAACTTTTTTCCAAAATTTTCCCAATTGAGATATCACTTCCACCGGTATACGAATTAATATTCTCTTCTTGAATTGAATATATATGTATTATGTAGAAAATATGTTATAATAAAACTCTATAATACGCTAGTATTAACACCTTAAAATTCATAATTAATCAAAAAACTGGGAGAAAAACTGACTTTTTCTTTCATTAGAGAAAAACGGCAATTTTTCTTCTAATTGGGGGTATAGCATTTCTTATAGTTATAATTATAAATATGATGAAAAATAATTTGATATTAATATGTTTCATAATATTAGAAATCTATAAAAAGAGGAATGAAATTATGGACGAAAAAGTTATTGTCACGAATAAGGGCTTGGTTAAAGCCGAATTTGCATTCTGGGTTGGAATTTTCCTCGACAAATTCTATGACAACCTTGAAAACAAAAAACTTATCGGAAATGAATGCCCTAAATGTGGTGATGTGTTCGTACCACCAAGAAAAATATGTGGAAAATGTAATATAGTGATTCCTTTTGAAGAGAATTGGGTTGATTTACCTGAAACAGGAGAATTAATGAATTATACTATTACTTATCATAAAATAAATGACAGGTCTGATAGAAAAGTAAAAAAACCTCAAATAATCGGCATAGTCAAAATCGATGGGAGTAGCACGGGATTAGTCTATAGATTATTGGATTTAGAACCTGAGGAGGTCAAAATCGGAATGAAAATGAAGATTCAATGGGAAGATAATACAAAAGGAGACCCTTCCGATATAAAGGGTTTTATAAAAGTATAGGGAGTGAAGGGAATATATGGAAAAAGTAGGAATAGTAGGATATAATCAAGTTAAATTACAGTCCGATGCGAATTATGGACGATATGAAATGATTTTTGAAGCTGTAAGAGGCGCTATTGATAAAGCAGGATTAAAAAAGAAAGACATCACAACAGTTATATCATGTACAAACGATTATTATGATGGTCGTACCATATCAAATTGTTTTACCGTAGAAGTAGGCGGAGGATATTTAGCTGATGAGAGCAAGGTTGAAATGGATGGCGCACACGCAGTTTTATATGGTTTATTGAGAATTTTATCGGGAAACCATAAACTTGCTGTAGTATGGGGGGGAAGTATGCCTTCTTGTTTTCCCTATCATACTACACGCTTATATGAAACAGACCCAACCTGGGAAAGACCATTGGCTTATGTAAATGATATTACTGCTGCCGGATTTCAAATGAGAGCCTATATGGAAAAATATGGTGTGTCTAAGGAAGAGGTTGCTAATGTTGCTGTAAAAAATAGGAAAAATGCTGCCAAAAACGCTTTAGCTTTAGAAGAAGCCCAAAATCAAAATATTACCGTTAAAGATGTTTTAAATTCAGATATTTATGCTGATCCTGTTACTGAGTTAATGGTTGCCCAACCATGTGATGGAGTAGCTGCATTATTATTAGCTCCTGAAAAGCAAGCTCGAAAGATCACTGATAATCCCGTATGGATAACAGGAGTTGGTTGGAATCAGGAAACTTATTATCTTGGTGATAGAGATCTATCTGGATCTAAATCTCTCGAATTGGCAGGAAAAATGGCATATAATGCTGCTGGTATTAAGGATCCACGTAAGGAAATCCAAGTTGCTGAATTGTACGAGGCTTATGCTCACGAGGAATTAATCTTTACCGAAGCTTTAAAACTAGCGGATAGAGGTAAAGCACCCGAGTTAAACACAAACATTAAAGGAGATTTACCAATTAACCCTTCTGGAGGGGCAATTGGAGGTAATCCCCCTTGCGGGACCGGTCTTATTCGAATCATTGAAGCTTCAAAACAACTTAATGGAGAGGCTGGAACTTATCAGGTTAATGGTGTTAAAAAAGCTATCGCTTCGGGTCAAATCGGGATGTGCGCCCAAAATAGTATATTATATGTATTAGAAGGAGGTAATTAAAAATGGGAAAACAAGTAGCAATTGTATCTGCAGGATTTAGTGAACATGCATCAAAACGTTCAGATGTCAATATGGGAGAATTGGTCAGCGAAGCAGTTGAAGATTGTTTAAAGAAGGTACCAAGCGTAGGATTTGATGATATTAACGCCTATGTTAATGGGAATATGCCAGCTTTTGAGGGCTCTAATATCCCTGAATTATGGATGACTGATTGGATGGGAGCCCGAAACAAACCCCTAATGCGAGTGACCACGGGTGGAACCACGGGTGGTAGTGTGGCAATCGCAGGGTATTATACGGTGACCGCAGGATTGCCCGGTATTGATACCGTTTTAGCAGTTGCCTTTGAACAACAATCTCAAGGTGACACGAGTGTTGGTTTAGCTAGCGTTGCATACGGTGAAATTTCTATTTTAAATACTCTTGGGATTTCTTATGATCAAATAACACGTCTTCTATCAGCTGGAGCTGCAATTGGAGTTGCCGCTTATCAAGCCACAACATATATGAACAAAACAAGAATTACCGAAGAAGATTTAGCAAGAGTAGTTGTCCAAAACCGACATAATGCAGCAAAAACATGGTGGGCTCACTTAAAAATGCCAAATTTAACTATCGAAGATGTTTTAGATACGCCCTATGTTCAATATCCTTTACGATATGGGATGGTATGTCCAGCAAGTGATGGTGCTTGTGCGATGCTTTTTACCACAGAAGAAAAGGCAAAAGATATGTGTGATATCCCGGTATATGTTAATGGTGTGGCGAGCGTTGCCAATGAAAGTGCAGTATTAGGATATGATGGTGGGGGATCGGCTCAAGTTGATCCCTCTATGCAATTAGGTGCAATCAGATCCTCCGAATTAGCCTATGCGCAAGCAGGAATTTCATTTCCCAGAAAGGAAATTGATTATGCTGAAGTGTATGCACCTTTTCCAAATCAAGAGCTCTTATGGACAGAGAAACTAGGGCTTTTTGAGGAAACGACCGCTCCTGAAATGTATAAGAATGGTGTCACTGCATTAAAGGGAGAATTACCTGTTAATTGCTCAGGGGGTGTAAACTCCACCAATGCAATAGGTGCTTCTGCTATGGAAAGACCTGCTGAAGCTGCTCTTCAAATTATGGGAAAAGCAAGCAATCAAGTACCCAAAACAGTTCATACTTCTATAGGATCGGGATGGGGTGGTAGCCTGAATCTTATTACATTGATGGCTATGTCTGATCAACCCCAAAGAAAATGGAGGTGAAAAAGATGTCAAAAATGACTCAGAGAAAATCATTAGATTATGTGAAAAAGGATTATGTAAGAACCCGCACCATGCCCGCAACCTGGCATCTTACTAGTTACAAATATAAATTCAACATAACTCACATGAAACCATTTTTAGATAAATTAAAAGAGAAAAAGCTTGTAGCAAATAGATGTTCTGGGTGTAATCGAGTGTTTTATCCCCCTAGATTAGTATGCGGTAAATGTTTAGTGAAACCTGATAAATGGGTTGATATAAGGGATACAGCTAGTGTATCAACTTATGCCATTGCCTATTTAAAGGATTCTGAAACGGGAGAAATTAAAGAAAGACCGATGGTTTTGGTCCATCATGATGGCAGTGATACGTCCAATATCGCGGAATTACATCCAGATATAGATGTAAAAGATACTTATGTAGGGATGCCGATAAAGGCCCATTGGAGGGAAGAACGATCAGGCGGTCTCATGGACATCGAATACTATGATAAAATTGAGGATGACGCAAAAGATATAAAAAATAAATAATTCCTTTTTTTTTGTTTTTCTTTTTATTTGAATATAATTCCTTCGAATGGAGTAAGTTTAATACTTCCACCATATGCTTCAATATCTAACGAGACTCTATTAGATAATGTTGAAAATAATAAATCAGGTTTTTTTACTGGACAACTCATTAATAATTGTTTTTTAGAAAAATTTAGATATATATAGATTTGGTTATTCTCACTAAATCGCTTATAAGTTAAAGATTTCGCCTTATTTTTATTCACTTCAATGAGTTCAAATAAGCCTTCAGATAAAATCCTTTGATCTTTTCGCACTTTTAATAAACGTCTATAGCAATTCAATAGAGAACTAGGATTTTTCCTTTCTTTTTCAATATTAATCTTTTTATAAGAATCGGGAATTTTTAGCCATGTTTTAGACGTCTCATTGCTACTAAAACCTGCTTGTGGTGTAGAATCCCACTGCATTGGAGTTCGACAACCATCTCGAGTTAAAGATAAACCAAACAATTTTGCTATAAGTGGAATAGGGAATTTAGAAAACTTTCTCCCTATTGGGTCTTGACTTGTCTTCAATTCAAAATCCACATTTCTCATTCCAATTTCTTCTCCATAATAAATAAATGGGACTCCCCTTAATGAAAGTTGCAGCGTCGCTAATAGCTTTGCTTTCTTTGTATCATTCTTAATACGCGAGATATAGCGCATCCTATCATGATTACCATATACGTAAGTAGGAGTATAAGGATGAGGTAAGGACTTTTCTATTCTTGAAATTACTTCCTTATAAGCTTTGGGCTTAATTTTGGAATCAGAATATTCAAATAAGAAGCACATATTCAAGCCATTATTTCTTGGGCCATAATATTTTCTTAGTTCTTCAATCGAGCCGAACACTTCTCCAACTAAAAATCGTTCTGGTTTATACTTGTCTATCACGTTTCTTAATTCCATTGCAAAGTTAAAAGTTTCTGGAAGGTTTAAATCATATAGATGCTTCCGAAAAAGGGAAGCTACATGCTTATCCGATGGTAACACATGCCAACTAAATTTATCATCTCTAAATGACTCATCTTCATAAATCGAGTGCAATATATCCAAACGAAATCCATCTACCCCCTTATCCAACCAGAATCTAATCATATTGAATATTTTTTCCTTTACTTTTGGATTACGGTAATTTAAATCTGGTTGGAATGGTAAAAAGTGAAAATAATACCATTGCTCTGTTTTTTGATCATATTTCCAAGCTCGTCCTCCTGGTAAAGCTTTCCAATTATTTGGTGGCTTTTTCCCTTTAGATTTCTTTCCATCACGCCATATATACCAATCTCTCTTTGGATTATCTCTATTTGAAGCAGACTCTTTAAACCAGGGATGTTCATCAGATGTGTGATTGAGAACTAGATCTAATACCATCTTGATATTTCTTTCATGCATCTCTTTTAATAAAAGCTCAAAATCATTCATAGTTCCATAATCAGGATCAATATCTCGAAAATCTGAAACATCATAGCCATGATCTTTTTGAGGAGATTTAAAAAAAGGGCTAAACCAAACTGTTTCAATCCCTAAAGCCTCTAAATAATCTAATTTCTCTATAATACCTTTTAGATCCCCTATACCATTGCCACTACTATCTCGAAAAGAGCGAGGATATATCTGATACACAAGAGTTTTTTGCCACCATTGAAAGTCTTTCTCACGCATATATATTTCAATCAAAGAAATAATAAAATCTTTTTTTAAATGATATGATACTCATATTTAGGAAAAATATATATTGAGTTGAAACCCATTTTTTAAATTATGGAATCAAAATCAAATGATTTATTGAATCTTATAAGATCGAGAAGATCAGTCAGAAATTTCATATATCAAAAAATAGATAATCAAACAATACGAGAGATCTTAGATTGTGGACGATGGGCACCTTCGGGTATGAACACTCAACCTTGGAAGGTATGTATAGTGGCTCACCCTACGGTTAAGCGTATGATTGGAGAACAATCAAAATATGGGGGAATTATTGAAAGTGCTTTCCTTAATTTTGTAATTTTCTTAGATTTAGAAAGAGGATATGACAGAACTAAAGATATCCAAGCTATTGGTGCTTTTGTTCAAAATATTCTTCTAGCAGTACACGCAAAAGGTTTAGGAGCTGTCTGGATAGGTGAGATTTTAAAAAATAAGGAAAAAGTTAATGAGATTTTTAAGTTATCTCCAGATAAATATGAATTGATGTGTGTTATCACCGTTGGAGTAATTGATAAATCTATGGAAGCAAAGGAAAAAGGAGATGATGAGAGAAGACCCTTAGATGAGTTTATAGACTGGTTTTAATTAGTCTAATCCGATTTATCTTTTTGAGAAACTTTTAGTTTTTTATTTCGATTTATCTATCTTTTTTAAATCCTGCTTCAATTACTTTTTCTCCATAATGTGAATATAACACTAATGCAGGATTATGAGGGGAGGATCTATCTTTCGCTATTAAGGTAGAAACAGGTGCTTTTGATAGCTGAGTAAAAGTTATATCATGACCAACACATAAACCAACAATTAAATTAAGATCAGTGTCACAATCATTTAATAATAGTGCTTGAGCAACAGGATTGCAAGATATCCAGCCTATGGTATACCCTGTTTTAGAAATCATTGTATATTCCTTAGGGATACCTAAATCAGTCTTTTTAATACTTCCTGTTTTGCAGCATACAGAGTATACTTTAAAGTGAGCATTTTCTAAAATTTTCGCAATTTTTCTGGCTTCATTCATTAATCCTATGCAAAATGCTAATCCAATTTTAGTATAATTCATACCTTTTGCATATTCAATCGTATCTCTTAAGCGAGGCCATTCAATATAACCTTTTGCTTCTATTATTGATGCGACTCTTGTAGATTTTTGAATATTTTCTTCAGAATTATAGATATGTATAGCTTGTTCTTCTAACTCTTTTTTTTCTATCATGGGGCAGTTAGAAATATTTTCATTGGGTTTTCCTATGGTACAATACTGAATGCTATTACATTTATGACACGTAGGTCCAATTGATTTTTTATTAATCATTTTGACTTAAACTGTCTTTACTAAATATAATTTGTTTATGAAAGTAAAATATAAAGCGATTCTTATTAACTTCATTATTTTTATTTTATCGCATCAAATATAATCATAGAAATCTAAAATGTACTATGTCTGAGAAAATCGGACCAATCCAATAATAAAATATAACCCAGTAATTATACGTGAATCCAAGAAATAAGAAAGCATAAATAATCGCAAACACAAATCCGAATAACACATCTGTAGGATAATGAACTCCTAATATTATACGAGAACCTGCCATTATAATATCAAGTGCTATAAAAATTGAAATAATAAGCCAACTATTAAAATACCAAGCAAAGATGATACCAAAAAATAGGAAAAAGGTAACGTGGCCACTGGGAAAGGATTTATGTTCGGAATCTGACATCACATAAGGGATTCTTATGTAAGCATCATGTTTTTGTACACCCTCATTTTTAAGGGCTATGAATGGCCGATTTCTTTTAACAATTTTATAACGAATAAGAATATGGATTAAAATTGACTGCTCAAAGCCACTAGTGAATATTACAAGTAAATAATAATCCTTTGTTATATAACTATACAACCACCATACCAACCAGACCCCTCCCCAGAAGAATAAACTTCCAAAAAAGGAAAATTTTTTAGCGAAAGCTTTAGTTCGATGGCTAAAATCACTATTATATAAACTCAAGAAAGTTCTATTATCCCAATCCTCTAACTTTTCAAGATATTCCGATAATGCAGACATAACATCAATTAACTTATGGATTTAAAATAGATATAATTTCACCTATTAAAATTTTATCCTATTTATCATAATGTTGATACTTTTAATCATCTTGATAAGATTTAAAAACTTTTATTGTCTATTCTACATATCAATTGTTGAATCTATCTATAATTCTAAATTTTATCAATTTAAAAATACAATTATCATTCTAAAGGTGAGAAAAGTATTTTATAATGGTTTTTCAGAGGAAAGTCTAAGAAAAATTGCTCAACAGAAGGTAAACTTCAGATATTCTGTTAGAATACATTTAAGTGTGTATTTAATAGTTTCGACTCTTCTTTTAATCATCAATTTAGTCTCTTCTCCTTTACATTTATGGATAATTTATCCTTTCTTTGGTTGGTTAATAGGAGTTTCGATCCATACTCTCTCTTACATTTTATATGCAAGAGGAGTGTTTCCGATGGCTAAAAGGAGCGTAATATTTCACTTAGACGCTTATTTATTTACTATCCTACTCCTTATATTAATTAATGTTTTTACTCTTCCAGAAATCTTGTGGGTTTTATATCCTATTATTTTTTGGGGAATAGCACTAATATTTCATATCGTTACTTATCTTCTTTATTACCAGAGAAAGATTGATGAACATGGGAAACTATACTCTAAAAGAACAAGAGCAATTGAGAAGGAGTTAGAAAAAATGAAAAAAAGACTTAAATCATAAAATTAAAATGGAGTTTGGGAAGAATTGTGGTTAGGAAAATTTTTAGATTTGGAGGAGGATATTAATGAATTACGCTCAAAAATCGAAAAACAAATCTTTACCAATATAAAAAAGAGCAAGTTAACCCCTCTCGAATTTACAATTATCGAAACAATATTTAATTATCAACAAATCTCGGGATATGATTTAATTTATATTTTAAATAATCATTTTGCAGGAACGTGGGAAGCTCAATCAGGTACTATTTATCCAATTCTCTCAAAATTAAAAAGAGATG